>JBGOVH010000260.1:0-4845 GCA_041478005.1 Terriglobia bacterium
GTTCGGCGATGAGCGCGGCAAGCGACTCCGGACCTCGCGAGTTCGCAAGTTGCACTCGGTGGCCGGCAGTGACCAGCAAATGAGCCAAGGTCCGGCCCATTCGGCCGGCTCCAAGGATGCCGATGTTCATGGGTAGCTCCATGCACGTGACCAGACGTGCTCTTCAGCCGCCCCGGCCCCGCAGCCCGCGCACGTGGATCCGCCATAAAGACCCACGGTCAGCTGCAGCGCCTGATAGGCGGGGTCCAACTCGCCGGCGCAAACTGGATGATCATCGTAAACGGTCCGCCTGCCGATTGTCGAACCTGCCGGGCCAGCTCTAATTACGGCAACATCAACGAGAGACTCGTTGCTTTTGACTTTTTGCAGTCACAAGCGAGTTCCTGAATTCATTGGGCACAGGAGATGTTCAATGCAAGAGAGAAGAAACTGAGCGGAAATCTCCAAGCGAGATCGACCAGATATGGATTTCTGCAAACGTCGTGAACATACTCTTTTTTCTTCAGAGATGTCAAAAGGTTGTGAGACTGAAGACATCGACAGGTTCAAAACGGCGGCTCAAACATGACCGGTCTTGCTGTCTCCGTGAGCTGGGGAAGAGAATCGGCTGTAGCGGCGGTCTGTGACCGCCGTCCCTTTTTTCACTCAACTCTTTCTGCAGGGATGTCAAAACATTGTGGTGAGTGAATTCTTCAATGGGTTTGAAGGGTACAGACCTAGCTCTTTACCTGCTAATCTGACGTTTTCGACACTTCCCCTGCCAGAGTTTGGACGGTGTTCTTTTGGGACTCACTTCCACGGAGCAGGTCAGAATTCCAGAGACGCCTGGACAGCATCAGGGAGGGTAATAAGAACACGTTGGTTATCAAATCCACTCCCATGATGAATGCTGACAACAGTCCAAAATGGGCCACTGGCACAAACCTGGAAAACGCAAAGACCAGGAAGGCCAGTGACAAAGCCACGGCAGATGCCAGCATGGGACCCCCTACCTTATTAAGACTCTCCCTGGTGGAGTCTTGAATGGAGAAACCCTTGGAGAGATTTCTTCGGAAATGAATGACGTAATGCACGCAATTGTTTACCGCGATACCAATGGCAATATTGGCGATGAGACTCGTGTTCACGTTTAATGGGGTGCCGCTCCAGCCCATGAGACCAAAGCACAGGAAGACCGGTAACCCGGCGGGGATCATTGCCAATAGACCCACCTTCCAGGAACGAAACAAAAGGACCACAATGAAGGTGATAAGGGAAACCGCAACCACCAGGCTTCTGATCTGCTCGTCCGCGACTCGATCTGAAGTCTGGTTCATCAGCACCAATGTGCCGGTGGCATGAACTCTCACATCCGGAGGGAAAAGAGCGGCGGCATCCTTTTCGAGACGGTCCAACTCGTTCCTTAACCCGGTTGAGCCAAAGAGATGGGTTCTGGCAAGAATCCGCAAAAACTTTCGATCACTGGATATGAAATCTTCACTCAGCCCGCTGGGATCAGATTCTGCAAAACCTGCGAGATCATCGATCACCTCAGGCTCTAAGGGCAACTTGAAGCTGTCGGGATCTTCACCATGGAAAGCGCGATTCAGCATCTTCAAGACATCCACGAAGGATAGGGTGAGATCAACCCCTGGCGCCTGGCTCAAGGATTTCTGCAGTGCCTCTGCCGCCTTAAGGATGTCTGGATCTGTAACCAGGCGATTGCCCGTCGTTTCCACAATCACAGCCAAGGGGGCGATGCCAGCCAGACGCTGTTGGAATTCTTGGGCGGCTTGAACAATTGGCGCAGACTTGCGGAAATAACCCAGATAATCGGTGTGAACCTGTAAGCGGAGCAGTCCCCAAAGTGCCCAGCATGCGCTCGCCAGAGATATTGCCCAAACCCATCTCCGATGCCGGATGTTGAAACTCCCCAGTTCTTGAAGAAGGGTGTGCCGATGGCTTCCCTGCCTTCCGGGCAGCCTATGCAGTCGAGGGATCGGCAGCAACAGCAGCAAGGCCGGCACTAATGTCAGGCAGAAGAAACAACTCAGAAAGACGCCCAGTGTTGCAAAGACTCCGAGATCGCGAATCGCCGAGATTTTGTTAAACGTCAAAGCACCAAATCCCGCCATGGTCGTGGCCGCAGAAATGCAAATAGGCACGTGTACGACTTTGAGGGCTTCCAGGATTGAGGCACGATACTTGTCTGCATCCAATCCGTGGAGATGGCAATCCTGCCCCTGCGCATACGATTTGATCAGGGCGTGGTAATACTGTGCCAGGAAGTGAATCACGTAGGAACAGCCGTTGGCGATGAGCAACGATGGAAGAACCAGAGTTGTCACCTTCAGTTGACGGCCGCTCCAGGCCAGGGCGCCCACAGTCCAGATCAAAGTGATGCCAATTGCGCCGAGGGGTATCACAACACCGCGCACACATCGGAAGCTGACGATCAGAATGACAGCGACAAGACACAGGGTTATGGGCGTGAAAAGCCAGAGATCCCGGATCATGTTCTCGGTGCCTTGCAGCTCCATCTCAGGCAAACCACCAATGAACACGCGATTTTCTCCACGCAGATTCTGAGCGACCGTCCTGATCTTGCGGGCCACTTCCCGATCCTGAATCGCTGTCTTCCCCTTTTCGGAATCTTCGAGAAAGACAATGAGTGAGCAGGTTCGGGCGTCGCGGGAAATAAGATTTCTGTCGTAAAAGGGATTGAACCTCAACCGTGCTTGCAGGGCTTCTCGATCCAGGAGTTCCAGATTTTCCGGGACCAGCGGTGCAACCAATACTTCTTCCTTGTCACCCCTGACGTCCATCACGTTCGTCAAACTCAGGACACGTCTGACACCGTAGATCCTTTCGATCTCCCTGGTCATTTCGCGGAGAGTCTTCAGTTGCTCAACTTGAAGCATGTCCTCACCGGTGATGCCGACAAGGACGACCTGATCGCTGCCAAATACTTTCTTGGCTTTTTGGTAATATTGGTATTCGGGAGAGCCCGAGAGAATGAGAGTGGAAGACGATGTGTCAAACTGTAAGTTTCGGAATTGCCATAGAAAAAATACGGTGAGCAGGAGTTGCAGGGTCACCGTTCGACCTGCATGAGCTAGGAGCCAGAGCCAGATTCTTTGCATCCCGCTCTTGTAAACGAAAAGGCCGCGGTTAGTCAATTTGAATATTGGCCTGAAACCATTTAAGCGGGTGGTCCAGGCGACAAAGGGCCAATACCGAATCGCGGGCAGTCAGACAGACTTTTAGTGTTCTATTGATTACTCCTCGTGGTTTTCCGGCTTCCGCTGGCTCAAACTGCTGAACATATCCAGCAAGTCTCTGAAACCCTTAGCAGTCACCACAAGAGTAATGAAAGCGAAGGAGGCGCCTGAAACCAAGAGAAATATTGTCCAGAATAATTTCCAGTATTGCATCAGCCCTCCCTTCGGAGCGCCCCCAGGTCGTTGACTTCTGAAGCACGTGAGGGTTGCTCTTTTCCAAAGAGCGACCCAATCAAAAGGCCACAGGCGGCAAGGCCGAAAGCGGCAAAGCCAGTAATGTTTTCGCCCCAGTGCAGGAAAAAATAAGGAATGATCGCTCCTGCCGCCCCGAGCAGCATGGCAGCATACCCTCCAGTCGTATTGGCGCGCCGCCAATACAATCCCCCGACGACGCAAACAAAGGCGCCTGCAAGAAAAATTGTCCCCGTAATGTTGAGGTACAAGTAGACAGCCCCAGGAGGAGTGTAATAGAGCCCCCAAAACATTAGAAAAAGACTGACAAAAAGATTGGCAACTCGATTGACAAGAATCTGCTTCTTTGAATCCAGAGGGGGCTTTCCGAGGGAGCGGCGAATCGGTAAGATGATATCCTGAGAAATCACCGCGCTCCAACCTAGCAGGTAAGAGCTGTTAACAGACATCGTTGCTGCAAGCATTCCCGCAACCACGATGCCGCGGACACCAGGGCCCAGAATCTGCGCCAGCATTGCGGGCATGGCATCGATTGGCTGTAAAGTCTGACCACCGACGACCGGCATGGGGACTCCGTCCTTTCCAATGGCGCCGGTCCCTAGCAAGGTGAGGGCCGCAATTCCCCAAAGCATGGGCAACATTCCACGGCCGAGAAAAATGAAGCCAGTCCAGGTCATCATCTGCTGCGACAGTTTCGGACTCTTGGTCGAGAAGACACGCATTGCCGTTGTCTGCCAACAGGTGTGCACAGAAAACCAAAGAAGCACCTGCCAAACGAGGAACGTGATTCCAAACTTAGGATTTGCCAGCGGATTGAAGCCTGCTTCACCCATGGTCGTGGTGACCTTATCTACAATGTGCCCCCACCCGGCATGCCAGACTGCGTAGATGGTCACCAGAATCGTAGCCACGGAGAGCAGAACGTATTGGAGAAAGTCCGTGATCACGACCGAGACCATGCCGCCAAGAACCGTATAGATCAACTCGAGCAGCAGTATTACAGTCATCACGGCCACCAGGTAACGAACATTAATGCCACTGACAATCGTCAGAAATTCTCCCTCAATCTTGAGGAAGACCCCCATATTCAAGATGCCACCCAAAGCCACCAGAATTCCGGTCAGGATGCGCAGACTTCGGCTGTATTTCACTTCGAAATATTCCGGCACAGTCATCAGCTTGAGTTCGCGGAAACGGCTGATGACAAAGCCTGTCCGGCCAACGATAATCATGACGACGCCCGAGATCGCTGCTGCTGCGAAGGAAGCGAACCCGTATTTGTATCCCCACTCACCGTTGTACATGTAGGTGATCGTGCCGATCTCAGTCGCGGCCAGGGTGGCTATACCGATGTACAGCCCGAGCTCTCGACCTGCCACCAGGAAGTGGGAGA
>JBGOVH010000010.1:0-15034 GCA_041478005.1 Terriglobia bacterium
AAAAGTGACTTCATAACAATCAGTTAGTACGAAAAAGAGATCACAAAAGTTTCAGATGGTTTTGTTTCATGAAATAGGAAGTAGTAAGCCGAAGGCAGGCAGTTGGCAATGGCGCTCCGATAATCAGCCGCGCCTTACAATCTTCAATGCTACGTGCCACTCGCTACCTTCTGCTTACTGCCTTGTGCCAACTGCCTCTCCTTCAGAGCAGCGTGGATTTCTTCGATGACTTCCAGGTCTTTCTCTCTTGGCAGCGCTCGTTTTAGCGCGCTTTCTGACTCTTCCCCACCGATCTCTCCTAGAGCCCAGGCGGCGTGAGCGCGAACTAGCGGCTCAGGATGATGCAGGGCATCCGCTAGAACAGAACAAGCGTTCGAATTGCGACTGTTTCCCAGAGCTACCGCCACATTGCGCAAAAAACCGGCGTACTTTGCCCGTTTGATTGCGCTCGATCGAAAACGCTCTTTGAATTCGCCTTCCGACATCTGCATCAAATCGATCAATACGGGAACATGATTCCCGCTGACTGGATAAAAGTCTTTTTCTAAACTAGGTTGAGCGAAACGATTCCAGGGACAGACATCCTGACAGTCATCGCAGCCGAAAATTCGGGAGCCGATCAACGCTCTCAATTCCCGCGGAATGGTTCCACGAAGCTCTATCGTCAGATAGGAAATACATAACCGGGCATCCACAATATAGGGCGCCACAATTGCTCGGGTGGGGCAAACCTCCATGCAGCGATGACAAGTCCCGCAGTAATTCCTGTCTTCATTGTCGAAACTCAGCTCGACGTTTAGCAGGATTTCGCCTAGAAACACCCAGGAACCAACTTCCCGAGTGATCAAATTGGAATGCTTGCCAATCCAGCCAATCCCGCTTTTGTGAGCCCAGGCTTTATCCATTAAAGGGCCGGTGTCTGAATAATAAAGCCCTTTTACTGAAGGTTCCTGTTCTACAATCCATTCTGCCAAAGTCTTCAAAAGTTCTTTGAAAATTAGATGATAGTCCCGCCCCCACGCATAGCGAGAGATCTTGCCGTGCTCGGGATTCTCCGAGTGCCTCTCGGGGCTGTAGTAATTGAGGGCAAGGGTGATGACCGATTTGGCTTCGAGGAAAACCCTGCGCGGGTCCATCCGTTTTTCCGAGTCTCGCCCCATCCAACTCATCTGTCCGTGGTTCCCATTTGCCAGCCACTGTTCCAGGCCATTGCGCTCATCCAGTCTTTCGGCCGGACTGATTCCAATCTTAGCAAAGCCCAGTGCGTTCGCTTTCGCTTTAATGGCCTGTGTGAGGTTCATCAGCTGTCGTTAGAAGTACACAATCCTTTTTGGTGGGCACCAGCCTGGATCGAAATGAGGCGTAATTGCATAAAACGCAAATGCATTCTCAATTGATTCTACCAGAGGCTTGCAATTCACGTTTCACGCAATATTCTACCAGGCGGCAGGGGACTGGGCGGGGGATGATCGTCGTCTACTGGATGCTTTCCGGAGCCTCCAGGGGTTCATTAATGGTCACTGGGGAAGCGTGATGGTGCGCAAGAAGCCACACGTCATTCACCTTGTGGAATATGTTGGTTGTCAGAGCGGTAGCCGTTTGGTAACTGGTACTTTGGGCGCTGGCAATATTTTCGGTGCAAACAACCCATGCCATGTCTTTGCCGACCTTTATTGTCAAGTCACTGATCTCAACCTTAAGATACTCCGTATTCTTGAATATACTGGCCCAACTCTTACGAATGGATTCCCAACCCGAAAGAATTTTCCATCCTGGATGGAGGCACCGGACCCATGGTTCATGAAGCCAGACGACTTCCATGACCTCGAGGTTCTGCGATGAGAGAGCCTCGTAGAACTTGGCATTGGCTTCTTTTATCTTTGAACGCTCATCCATGGGTTGCCTCCGAAGAGGATTTCAGTCCGTAGGGCCGCAAAGGATGGTCGAACGCGGCGGTTGCCGTCATTTCGATCCTCTCTGAAGGACTCAGTTCATACCGTTTCAAGACCTCACGCCTTTGGGTGAGCCTTGTCGTACTGCTCCATCAAGTGACCAATGGAGAGGTGAGTATATTTTTGTGTTGTGGACAGCTGTTTGTGACCCAAGAGCTCTTGAATAGATCGGAGATCGGCTCCAGAATTCAATAGATGAGTGGCGAATGAATGACGAAGGCCATGAGGGCTGATCTTTTGAGCGAGCCCGCTGGACCGGACATATTTTTCTACCAATCGCCCGATGGATCGAGTGGTAATTCGAGTGCCCAAACGATTGAGAAACACCGCCTCACCGGATTTTTGAGACCGAGAAACAAACGCCTGTGGCCGAACCTCTAAATAGGCTAACAATGCCTGATGACAATATCGGCCAAATGGAACCAATCTTTCCTTCTTACCTTTCCCCTTCACAAGAACCATGTTCTCTTTGAAATTGATATCCTCCAGATTCAATCCCGACAACTCGCTGACCCGAATCCCGCAGGCATACAGAAGTTCCAAGATTGCTCGATCTCTCTTGCCTAAGAGCGTGGACAGGTCCGGGGATTCAATCAGTTTGGCACAGTCTTCCACGGTCAAGTGGCTTGGAATTTTCTTTGGAATTTTTGGAAGTTTGACGAGCTTTGCTGGATTCTGAGCAAGCACCCCCTCACGTAAGAGAAATTTGCAGAAGGAACGAAGTGCAGAAATCTTTCGTGAAATGGAAGATTTCTCAATCTTCTGGTTGTGAAGATGCCCCATATACTCCCGAATAACCAGATGATCGAGTTGATGGATGGAATAAACGGGACGAATCCCGTGATCGTCAGGCGGGGTCAAGTAGTCGAGGAACTTTTCGAGATCACTCATATAATTCCGCAGCGTATGAGGGGAGGAATTTTTCCTTTTCAAATCATCGGCGAATTTGTTGATGAGATCTTGCATTTTAACTATGGAGATCTTGGCCTGGCTCAATCAAGTTTTCTCTCTTCAAGTTTAACGCAAACGCCGCAGTTTCTTCTAAGGCTCGTTGAGTTTGAATAAGATGCTTTTGTTTCTTTCCCAGTTTCAGCGGAGATGCGAGCGCTTCGAGCGGTGGCATGATCCCGAAATTGATATTCTCGGGCTGAAAATTGACGACGTTGGCAGAAACCAGATAATGGATTAGAGATCCAACCGCCGAAGCTCGCGGGGGAATGACCAAGGGCTGTTCCCAAGCCCAGCGGACAGCGTTAATTCCTGCAAGCAGTCCGGTCGCAATGCACTCTACATAACCTTCAACACCAGAGATTTGTCCGGCAAAAAAAACTTTGGGATCTTTCTTTGTCTGCAAAGTAGGCAGGAGAAGTCGGGGGGAATTGATAAAAGTGTTTCGGTGAATTTGTCCGAGACGGACAAACTTTGCCTGGTTTAAGCCCGGAATTAAGCGAAAGATTCTCTCCTGCTCAGCAAAACGCAAGTGGTTTTGAAATCCAACCAGGTTGTAACTGTCAGCTCTAAGATTCTCTTGCCGCAATTGAACGACTGCATAGGGAATGCGCTTCGTCCGGGGATCCACCAGACCCACGGGCTTCATTGGGCCGAAACGCAGTGTGTCCACGCCTCGACGCGCCATTTCTTCAATCGGCAGACAGGCCTCAAAGTACAGGGCCTTTTCGCAATCGTGTAATGGGACTGATTGCGCTTTGATGAGGGCCTCATGAAAAGTGAGGTACTCTTCCTTTGTGAAGGGACAATTTAGGTAGTCGGCGTCACCTTTGTCGTATCGAGAGGCTCGATAAATCTTTCCGAGATCCACAGTTTCCGCATCCACAATAGGGCTGATAGCATCGTAAAAATACAAGTGCTCTTCACCGGCAAATTCTCGAATGGATTGGGACAGATTCTCTGAGGTGAGAGGTCCGGTTGCCACAATGACAATGGTGTCAGGGGGAAGAGCGGAAACTTCCTGGCGGACAATTTCGACCCTGGGGCATTGCGACAACGCTTGGGTGACAGCAGCAGCGAATCGGTCTCTGTCAACGGACAGGGAGGCTCCGCTAGGAACCCGGTTCTCATAGGCCAATCGGATTAGCAGGGAGTCAAGCAGCTTTAATTCCTCTTTAAGCAGCCAGGGAGCAGTCCCTTCCAGGTCTGACTTGAAAGAGTTGCTGCAGACGATTTCGGCCAAGGCGTCGGTCTGATGAGCCGGGGTGCGCTTCAGGGGGCGCATTTCAAAAAGCTTGACTCCCATGCCCAGCTGAGCGATCTGCCAGGCGGCTTCACATCCTGCCAGCCCGCCTCCAACAACAAGAATTTTTTTCATGTTGAATTGGATAAAGTGGGAGGCGAACTCCTTCCACTGGCTCGGAGTCCAGCAGAAGCATCCGATCGCCCAGTGGAGCCCGTCTCCGAACGCTCTAAGCCGGCTGGGTCTCTTCTACGAGTTCAACATTCTCTTTGAAGTCGCAGGCCTCAGAGTTGCAGTAATGAAGGGTACCTTCTTTTTTGGTTACTTTTTCCAACAGATAGGTCGCCCCACATTGTGGACATGACCTTGAAATAGGTTTGTTCCACGCGGTGAATTCACACTTAGGGTACTGATCGCAACCGAAGAAGATTTTGCCTTTTCGCGATTTTCTTTCAACCAGCTCGCCTCGGCAATTGGGCTGAGGACAGGTAATCCCGAGGGTCTTTTTCTTAACGTATTTGCACTCGGGGTAACTGCTGCAGGACGTGAATTCCCCGAAGCGCCCGTGCCTTATGACCAGATTCTTTCCGCACTGGGGGCATTTCTCTTCAAGGGGAACATCCGGAATAGTCACGCGGCCTGAGCTGGTGCTCGCCAGTTTTTTGGTCGTCTTACAGTCAGGATATCCCGTGCAAGCCAGGAATTGTCCGAAGCGCCCTCGCTTAGGTGTCATAGGCTTGCCACAGTTTTCGCAGGTCGCTTCTATTTGCTCAACTTCCGACTTTCCTTCGGGAGCTGAAGAACCTTCCCTTGAAATCTCGCGTGTATTTTTGCACTCAGGATATGCAGAGCAGGCCATGAACTTCCCGTGACGACCCCATTTGATCACCATCGGGCTGCCGCACTTCTCACATTTTTCGTCTGTGGGCTCCTCCATGGCCTTGATATCCTTCATCTGTTTTTGCGCGATTTTCAAATCTGCCGAAAACTTGTCATAAAACTCTTGCAGCGCGGCTGTCCAGGCAATCTTTCCTTCTTCGATTTCGTCCAGTTCTTCTTCCATACGGGCCGTGTACTGAATGTCGAAGATATCGGCAAAACTGGCAACCAAAAGATCGTTAACCACAAATCCCAGCTCTGTGGGGGAGAATTTGCCCTCCACTTTCACAACGTACTCTCGGTCTTGGATAGTTGTAAGAATTGTGGCGTAGGTCGAGGGCCTGCCAATTCCCTTTTCCTCCAGGGTCTTGACTAGCGTGGCTTCAGTAAACCGTGGAGGGGGTTGAGTAAAGTGTTGTTCGGGGAGGAGCTTATTGAGGCTAAGAATCTCTCCCTGGGACAAGAGCGGCAACCTGTGCTCGAGTTCTTCGTCTTCTTCATCTTTTTCATCCTTCCCTTCGGCATAAACTTTTAGGAATCCATCAAATTTCATGACAGAGCCGGTGGCCTTTAGGAGATATTTGTCGGCTGAGATCTCCACCGTGGTCTGATCAAACAAAGCCGGCTTCATTTGGGAGGCCACAAAGCGCTGCCAGATGAGCTTGTAGAGCTTGTACTCGTCTGGACTCAGGTGGTGTTTGATCTCCTCAGGGCTGTAGGCAGTTGAAGTTGGCCGGATGGCTTCGTGCGCATCCTGGGCGCCCTTCTTGCTTTTGTAAAAGATAGGCTTCTCGGGGAGATAGTCTGGCCCATAGTTGGAAGAAATCATATTGCGAACCTCTGCCAGCGCATCATCAGAGACGCGGGTGGAATCAGTTCTCATGTAGGTGATCAATCCCACGCTGCCCTCACTCCCCAAGTCGATCCCTTCGTAAAGCCGCTGAGCCAGCATCATGGTTTTCTTAACCGAAAAACGAAGTTTGCGGGAAGCCTCTTGCTGGAGCTTACTGGTGATAAAAGGTGGAACCGGGTAGCGTTTCTTCTCGGTGTTCTTAACGCTTTCGACAAGGAAGCGAGCCTTCTCTAATCTCTTGACAATGTCCTGGGATTGCTCCTGACTATCAATCTCCAGATTCTTTCCCGAAAACTTCTGCAGACGCGCGTCGAAAGGCGGAGGGTTGTGCCCCGAGAGATTGGCCGTGACTGACCAATACTCTTTCTGAACAAATGCCCGAATCTCCCTTTCACGCTCGACGACAAGACGCAAGGCCACGCTCTGCACCCTTCCTGCAGAGGTTCCTCGGCGCACTTTGTCCCAAAGCAGAGGGCTTATTTTGTAGCCGACCAGACGGTCCAAAATGCGACGCGCCTGCTGGGCATCCACTAGCCGGGAATCGATTTCACCGGGACTTTGAAAAGCGGCTTTGACGGCTTTTTGAGTGATCTCGTTAAACATCACCCGGTAGATCTTATGATTCTTTGAAGAAAGCTCTTCGGCCAGATGCCAGCCGATGGCTTCACCTTCTCGGTCAGGGTCTGTGGCGATGTAAATGGACGTCGCGCTTTTGGCAGCCGATTTCAATTCCTTAATAACTTTCTCTTTTCCCGGAATGATTTCGTAGGTCGGCTCGAAATGTCTCTTGAGATCTACCCCTAGGCCCTTTTTGGGGAGGTCTCTTACGTGCCCCATGCAGGCCTTTACAGAATAATCCGAGCCTAGGTATTTATTGATGGTTTTAGCTTTCGCCGGGGATTCAACAATAACTAATGATTTCGCCATAGATTAATAGATTAAATGATGCCGGATCCTTGATTATGACTATGAGTTTAATCGGTCTTCATCTTTCATTGAAGATATATGAGTGAAACGTGATGCGCGATATGTGAAGCACTCTTGTTTGCTGTCCTCATACCTCGTCTCGTTCTACGTCTTAGCCCGTTAGGCGCGACGTTACGAGAATCTTGTTCTCGTTTCCGAATCGCATGGGTAGCCACGCTGAGTGAAGCGAGGCGTGGACTGAGAAAGGCCCACGGCTCGCCGGAAAAGCGCTCACCGTGGCTACCAGGGTTGCCGGGATACCAAGGCACCAGCCCTTGTCTAGTTAGTACTTCCTGACAAAGCTCTTGCCGGGCAGTTGCTTGATCTTATCCTTGATCTCTAATTCCAGAAGAGTGGATAATAGCTCTGAAGAGTTCAATCGTGATGTTTCCATCAGTTGATCGATATGAACAGCCTCATCAATGCGCAGCAATTCTAACACAAACTTTTCGTTGGCCGTCAAAACCTCTGTAAACAAAGTTTGCTGAGTCTCCTGGCCGAGAATGGAAGACTTGGAGAGCACTTGATCCTTGACGGCGCCGGGTAACTCTTCGACAACATCCTGCCAGTCCTGCACCAATTTGGCTCCTTGCTTAATCCACAGATTTGGACCAAAGCTGTATCTAGAAGTGATGTTTCCAGGCACTGCAAAGACCTCTCGCCCTTGTTCCAATGCCAGCCGGGCTGTAATCAGCGACCCGCTGAATTCTGCTGCTTCGATCAGGCAGGTTCCCAGGGAAAAGCCGCTGATGATGCGATTGCGGATGGGAAAGTTCTGTGGGGCAGGGCTGGCATTTAAAGGGAACTCAGAAACGACACAGCCGTGATCTTCAATTTGTAAAGCCAGTTTCTTGTTTTCCCGCGGATAGATATGGTTGAGTCCGCTTCCCAGTACAGCAATTGTATTCCCCTGGACTTCAAGGGCTCCCCGGTGTGCGGCAGTATCGATACCTCGCGCCATTCCACTGCAAATCGTCAACCCTCGTGAAGCCAGGTCGCGAGCCAGCTTCTCAGCAGAATTGATTCCGTAAGGAGTGGCACGCCTGGAACCCACTATGGCAATGGTCGCAGTGTCTAGGCATTGGAAATTGCCTTTGACGTAGAGAATAATCGGAGGATCGTAGATCTCTTTGAGTAGTCTGGGATATGCCGGGTCAAAGAAAGTCAGAATCTGAATTTGATTTTGCAGGCACCTGTCCAGTTCTGCCCCTGCCCAGTCCTTGCGCTCTGCCGACAAAAGGGATCTCGCGACAGGATCAGGCAATCCCTGCTGAACAAGTTCCTGCTGTGAAGCGCGAAGGATAGATGCCGGATCCTTGTAATCATCCAGCAAACGTTGAACTCCCCGGCAGCCCAAGCCTTCCACAGAAGCCAAAATCAAGAATTGCAGAGTTTCTTCTCGCATTTTTCCCCAAAAGTGAAGGAGAGAGTACAACTCGGCTAATCCAATGTCAACCCAGGGTAGTCACGCTGCGACTTTTGTCGCGCGCGCAACCCTGAATGAGTCATACTCGAAGATGGGGAGATTCAGGATTTCTTCTGCCCCTGAATTGTTCTAAAATTCTTTAGGCTCAATGTGCCTTCGAAGCCGGCATCGGATACCTCACTTGTAGTTACCCCTGGATTGATATGAAAGACAAAAAGTCCTTTCGTGCTCACATTGTTAAGGGGCAGCCGATTTTTAAGAGGCACCTTTATATCAGCTCTGCGCTCTTTGTCATTATCATTCTCGTCATCACCGTCATCCTGATTGGGCTTGCCATGGGATACTCGAAGGATCGTATCAATGCAGAAATGAGTGCCGCCAGTGAAAGCCTTGCGCAGCAGATTAGAGAGCAGATTCAATCCGTCAACTCGCGTCTAGGGATTTCCAATTCCGAGACTGAATTCCAGCGGAATACTGAAATGAAATCATTCTTGGAGGGACTTGTCGGGCAACAGGAGGAGCTTCACTATATTTTCGTGCAAGACCTCAGGGGTGAGATTCTTTGGAGTTCTGTGAAACGTGGCATGGAACTGGAACAGAACCAATTTTCAAAGGTGCTGATTTCACCTCGCAATTCGCGTCCACCCAAAAAGCTTGTGGCCGCATTAAGCAATCCCAACATGACCTATACCGATCTCATCGAGCCTATTCTTCTAAATGACCAGCCGCAGGTGTTCGCCCATTTTGGAATTGACCAGAACCTTTTGGAAAGTCGATTCTCCAGGATTCAAGGCAGCATCTTGAACCGCATTATCCTGGGATCTTCTGTCGTTGTGGCTATCCTGAGCCTGGCCCTGTTTTATGTCCTCTGGCTTTTGAAACGTGCCCAGGTTGTCGAAGCCGAGGCCCACGAAGCTGACCGATTAGCCTACCTGGGGACTCTGGCCGGAGGATTAGCTCACGAGATTCGCAACCCGCTCAGTGCTATCAATCTCAATCTGCAAATGATTGAAGAGGACCTAAGCTCGGGCGAAACGGATTTCTCCGAATTGAGCGGGCTGCTGAAGGGGACCAAGCAGGAAATCAAGCGCTTGGAACGTCTAGCCACGAATTTCCTATTCTATGCAAAGCCATTGGGTTTGGAAGAGCAGGAGTTCGATGTTTCTGAGCTCCTGGATGATATTGCCTCGCTGGTGGCGAGGGAATATGAGGGAGAGGGGATCCGTCTCTCAAGGCAAGACACAGCTTACCGTGTCAAAGTGAAAGGCGACAGGGATTTATTAAAGCAGGCTATCTTAAACCTCATTGTCAATGCCCAGGACGCGGTAAAGGTGAGAGCTGATGGACAACGTTGTGTGACTTTAGGAGCGGCGCTGGAAGATCATCAGATGGTGATTCGCGTGGAAGATAATGGGCCGGGTGTTCGGCCGGAGGAAGCGCAAAACCTGTTCAACCTCTTTTATTCCGGGAAGCGCGGCGGGACGGGCCTGGGACTGCCCATTGCCCAGAGAATTGTCGAAAGCCATGGCGGCACCATCGATTGGAAGAATCGTCCGGAGGGTGGAGCCGAGTTTTCAATCCGGTTGGAAGTGGGATTTGGATCTGGAAAATCCACATAGGAGGCGACAACAGGTCGTGGAATCTTGGGAGGCATGATCTTGCCCGAAATCTCCGCACGGCGAAATCGCTATTCCTATGCTAGAAACGTTTAAATGGTCTCGGCTTAGAGTTTTGCCTTTTGACAGCAAGGCCAAGCTGAAGCTTGAACTCTGAACTCTATTTTTATCGGCACCACAGAGCGATGAATGTTTGGAGTTTCGCCTCCAGGCGGTCTTCGAAGAGAATAAAAAAAGGCCGCTTGAAATTGTTCAAGCGGCCTTTTGCATTTCTGCTTTAGAGTGAGGCAGGTGAAGCCTAGTACATCCCACCACCACCCATGTGTCCGCCTCCCGGAGGTCCTGCAGAAGCTTTCTCCTCTTCCGGAATATCGGCAATGAGGGCTTCTGTCGTCAGCATCAACCCGGCAATCGATGCGGCATTCTGCAAGGCGTACCGAGCCACCTTGGTAGGATCAATGACGCCATCTTTAACCAGGTCCCCGTAGGAATCAGTAGCCGCATTGTAACCAAAGTTCTCGTTCTTTTCGGACCGTATTTTGGCAACCACCACCGCGCCTTCCACGCCGGCATTTTGAACGATCTGGCGAAGCGGTTCTTCCAAAGCACGCCGGACAATGTTGACACCGATTTGCTCATCGCCTTCCAGCTTGAGCTTATCCAGTGCGCTGATGGCGCGGAGGAAAGTGACACCACCGCCAGTCACGATCCCTTCTTCAACGGCTGCGCGGGTTGCATGCATGGCATCCTCAACGCGAGCTTTCTTCTACTTCATTTCAGTCTCGGTGGCCGCACCCACCTTAATGACAGCCACACCGCCTACCAACTTGGCTAGCCGCTCCTGCAATTTTTCGCGATCATAGTCGGAGGTGGTCTCTTCAACCTGAGTCCGAAGCTGTTTGACGCGTCCCTGGATGTCGCCCGCTTTGCCACTGCCTTCAACGATGGTGGTGTTGTCCTTGTCAACGGTAATCTTCTTGGCACGTCCAAGGTCTGCTACTTGGACGTTCTCAAGCTTGATCCCAAGGTCTTCACTGATCACTTTGCCGCCGGTGAGGATTGCAATATCTTCCAGCATGGCCTTGCGACGATCGCCAAATCCGGGAGCCTTGACAGCTGCGCAATTCAATGTCCCACGCAGTTTGTTGACCACCAGAGTCGCCAGCGCCTCACCCTCCACTTCCTCTGCCACAATCAGGAAAGGCTTGCCGGTCTTGGCAATCTGCTCCAGCAAGGGAAGGATATCTTTCATAGAACTGATCTTTTTTTCGTGGAGCAGGACAAAGGCATTCTCCAGGACGACCTCCATTCTCTCCGGGTCAGTGACAAAATAAGGTGAGAGGTAGCCGCGATCAAACTGCATGCCCTCGACCAAATCCATTGTGGTCTCAATGGTCTTGGCCTCCTCCACAGTGATGACGCCATCTTTTCCTACCTTTTTCATGGCTTCGGAAATGATATTTCCAATGGTGGCATCGCCATTTGCAGATACCGTACCCACCTGGGCAATCATGTCACCCTTGACAGGCTTGGATAACCTTTTGATCTCTTCGACTGTGACTTCCACGGCCCGCTCGATTCCTCGCTTTAAAGCCATGGGGTTGGCGCCGGCCGCGACGGTTTTAACTCCTTCCCGGAAAATAGCCTGGGCCAAAACAGTGGCCGTGGTGGTCCCATCACCAGCAACATCGCTGGTTTTGGACGCAACCTCCCGGAGCATCTGCGCACCCATATTTTCCAGGGGATCCTTCAACTCGATTTCCTTGGCCACGGTCACACCGTCTTTGGTGATGGTGGGGGAACCAAATTTCTTGTCTAAAATAACGTTGCGCCCCTTTGGGCCCAGGGTAATCTTAACCGCGTCTGCCAGTTGATTAACGCCTCTCAAAATGGCCTGACGCGACTGCTCCCCTTGAATAATCTGCTTTGCCATTTAAAACCTCCTGATTTAGTAGTTAAATTCTTTCGCGCGTTCTTATGAAGGAACACTATTTTGAAGCTTTTGATTTGGCTGACTCCGCCAGGATACCCAGTACCTCGTCCTCACGAATGATCAGGTACTCTTCACCCTCAATCTTGATGTCGGTTCCAGAATATTTCCCAAACAAAACATGATCACCTGCTTTAACCTCCAGCGTGATTCGCGTGCCGTTCTCCAGAATTTTCCCGTTTCCAACGGCGACAACCACACCCTCTTGAGGTTTCTCCTTGGCAGTGTCAGGGATAATGATTCCACCTTTCACCGACTCCTTTTCTTCGATCCGCTTGAGCAGAATTCGATCATGCAGGGGTCTTACTTTCATTGCAGCGATCTCCTTTCTTCATATTTGGGATAGAGCCCCTCAGAAGGGGCATGTTAGCACTCTCCAGTGACGAGTGCTAATAATAGGCGACTCATTGTGAATTGTCAATGTTGATTTTCAAGAAGGGCAGGGCCCGGTCAAAGTCCCGCAAGAAGTGCGATTCGTCCCGTTGCTGACGCGCGGGCTACTGGCCTGGCCTCCTCGCTGCTCACAGTAGCCCGGCCCTGAGGGAGGGCGGAGAACTTTGACGAGAACGTGCCCAGAAGGGTTCCTGGAGCCGGGCAGTTTTTAAGAAGGTTGACCGGCCTAGGACTACGAAATCGCCTCAAAAACCAGAGTGCCAGAAAGGAGAGGCAAGATTGTTCTCCGGTTGAGTGGCTCTGGAAAAAATCGGGAGTCAAATCGGCGGGTATAGAATCGAAATTTCTAGCACTCAGGCCATCATCTCTTCCCGTGGTTATAGGACGCCAACTTCCGATTTAATGTGTTGCGGTGAATACCCACGGCCTTGGCTGCTTTGGTCTGGTTCCCGTTGCTTTTTTCCATGGCCTTAAAAATGAATTTTTTTTCGAATTCGCAAACAGCCTCTTCAAATAGCAGGCCGCGATCGATCATTTGAGATATGAGAGATTCCAGTTGGTCTTTCACGACAGACTCCCATCTTGAATCCGCGACAGGCGTGGAGTGCGCTTTGAAACTCAAACGCATGAATCCTGTCATGGTTTATGAATGAAATAATTACCGGGTTTTAAATTGCACGAACGACAACGAGGACAATGACTATTGACTAACCAAAGAAATCACCAGGCGCTAAGGTTTGGCAGGAACGGGTTCGACCTTTTGTTTAGGATCTCCTGCCCATAATTTTTCGATTGATTGATATCCTTCATGAAACTTAGCGGTGAGTGGGCGCGGTGTCACCAGAGACAACGCATGAGCTACAGCCAGCAGGTAGGGAGCAAGTCTGGCGTTCTTGACGCTCTCAATCTGAACCGGGAAAGCCGTCAGCATTAGAAATATTATTGCGCCGATCACCCATCCACGAACGAGCCCAAACGCCGAGCCCAAGAGCCTGTCGAACCATTCCATGTTGATCGCTGCCACAAATCTATGCACAACAAAAGAGACCATGGCCCCCAACAGCAGCATGCCAAAAAATATCAATGAAAAGCCCAGCAGAGAAGCAATCTCATTCGTTTTTACATAGGGCAGGAAAAATTTGCCAGCATAGGAATAAAACCAAGAAGCCATGAAAAGACCAGCCAACGCGAACCCCAAAGAAATGATCTCCCGTGCAAACCCCTTCCGAATGCTGCTGATGACAGAACTAATCAGGATGATCAGCACAATCCAGTCTAGTATCGTGAACTCTGTAATCCAGGACATGTCTTCTCTTGTGTCGGGGAGAAGAATTTTAAGCGAGCAAGTCAAACGCCAAAATAAAGGCCTCAAACTAAAAGGTCATCTTTGAATTGGAAGTGGCCTTCTAGTCCGTGGACTTGCTCAGCTAGGAGTGCTAATCGATCTTCTGCCCGGTCAACAGCTCGTAAGCCTCAACATACTTCCTGCTTGTTGAGTCCACCACCCAATCTGGAAGAGAGGGTGCCGGCGGCTGCTTGTTCCACCGAATCTCTTCCAGGTAGTCTCTTACAAACTGTTTGTCGAATGACTTTTGGGTTCTGCCAGCGGAGTATTCTTTGGCTGGCCAGAATCGTGATGAATCCGGAGTCAGCAACTCGTCGATTAGAAGAGTCTCCCCGTTGTAAAGGCCAAATTCGAATTTTGTGTCCGCGATAATAATTCCTCGTGAGGAGGCATACTGGGACGCCTTAGAATAAATGCTCAAGCTGTAATTTCGCAATCGGGTGGACTGTTCCGTGCCAACCAGCCTGGCCATAGATTCCAATGAAATGTTTTCGTCATGATCGCTACTGGCTTTGGTTGCCGGAGTGAAGATCGGTTCCGGCAGTTTAGAAGATTCCACCAAGCCTTTGGGCAAAGAAATGCCGCACACAGATTGCTTCGTTTGATACTCCTTCCATCCCGAGCCAGAGAGATAGCCTCGCACCACACACTCGACAGGGAAAGGCGTCGCCTTCTTAACCAGCATTGACCTGCCTTTCAATAGATCAGTGTAAGGCAGCAACTCGACGGGGTACTCATGGACGTTGGCAGTGACCAGGTGGTTGGGGACAACGTCGTTCATCATGTTGAACCAAAAAAGAGACATCTGAGTTAAGACTCTCCCTTTTTTGGGAATACCGCTGCCTAAAATAAAATCGAAGGCTGAGATCCGGTCTGTAGCAATAATCAAAAGGTCGTTTTTGACTGCATAGATGTCGCGAACCTTTCCCCTGCCTAAGAATCTCAGTGGAGGCAGAACGACTTCAAGTTGGACTGATGAGTTCGCCATGATTTAGAAGCTCACTGAAATTTGATATTTGGGATTTGATCAGGGAAACGAAGGGAAAGACAATACTAACTCTAGATTCCTATGAAGAAAAAAAATCCGGAAAACCTTTCACTTAAAGCGAATGGCCATTGTAGTACATAAATCTTGCTTGTCAACAGGCATGTAAAACAGCTGTCCAGGAAGGGTTTGCGACACTCATTGCAGATCAATAGGACTACTCAAACTGGACTGAAACTATCTTGGAAACCCCTGCCTCCTGCATGGTGACTCCATAAAGAGTGTCAGCTACCTCCATTGTTCGTTTGCTGTGGGTGATCAGTAGAAACTGAGTTCCATGACTCAACGTTTTGATCATTTGCGCATATCGACCCGTATTGACTTCATCGAGTGGCGCATCCACTTCATCCAAAACACAAAATGGGCTTGGCTGAAATT
>JBGOVH010000039.1:0-11022 GCA_041478005.1 Terriglobia bacterium
CTGGTCAAGCCGGGACGAAACCAGTTGCGAATTTTGGTTACCAACACCGAGGCGAACCAGAGAGCCGTTGGTACGAATCGAAAGATTCTGGAAAAAATTGACAAGGACGGTCTGGAGGGGCCAGTGGAGATCATCCCTTATGTGGACGAGACTTTGGTTTGCACTACAGCTCCAGGGAAATAAGACGATGGAGGCAATTAATAAAACGGATTGATAGGAGCTTGCGGTATTACCGCTCCTACTGAGTCACGCATAATTGAGTGACAAATGCCCCTCACCCCCAGCCCCCCCCAGCCCCTCTCCCATGGGGAGAGGGTGGCTGCAGGCCGGGTGAGGGGTTGGCAGCAAAAGGAGCGAGCAAGGCATGGTCACTGAAATTTGCAGAGATCAATAGAGTGCTGGCACACCCGCTTAGGGACAAATGGAGGAACCAATGGAAATATTAGGACCTTATAGTAACAAACATGTCGATCGTCTGGCAGAATGGCGCTCAAAACTCGCCGTCTGGACCGTTGGCGGGTTAGCCTTTCTTTCACTGAGCGGACTTATTATTTGGTTTTTCCCTTTTAGCCGGTTCAACCAGGTCAGCGTTCTTCTCCACACGGTGATTGGGCTGGGCCTCCTGGTTCCCATTACGGTTTATTGTTTGCGCCACTGGCTGATTTACCGGCAGCACGTACTGACGCACATCAAGCTGCTGGGTTATCTCGGCGTTTTTGTTTTGATCGCTTGTGCCTTCTCCGGGCTGGTCCTGACATATCAGCCTTTGTTTGGAACCAGAATCAGTTATTTTTGGAGAAAAGTGCACGACTGGACGACGATTGCCCTCATTGCTTTTGTTGTGTCTCATATTATTCTCCTTCTGGTCCGCGATGCCCGAGCGAGACTGACTGAAGCCGTCGCCCCGGTGTGGGCAGCAGCAAAACATTTCAGCTGGGGAGTACTGGCGCTGACCGTACTCCTCTTCGCAATCGTCGGCCTGTCGCACTATGCTTACGAGCCGCCAAAGCTGTTGAAAGACTTTGCTGCTGACTACGAGCTTTGGGAGCCCCGCAACCCACTTTACGGCAAGAACCTCCCCTTTGCTCCCAGTCTGGCACGCACGAAGGACAACAAGCCCATTGATCCTAAGCTGTTGTCCGGTTCGGAAAGTTGCGGCACCAGCGGATGCCATGAGCAGATCGTCGAGGAGTGGCTACCGTCGGCGCACCGCTACGCCGCCATGGACAAAGGTTTTCAGGCCATTCAACTCACCATGGCCAAGCAAAACGGTCCAACTTCTACTCGTTACTGCGGAGGTTGCCACGACCCGATCTCCCTTTTTTCCGGGACAAAGAACATTTTCACAGACGAAACACAGTTGACCGCATTGCAAGGCTACCGTGAAGGCATCTCCTGTCTTTCTTGCCACTCGGTGAAGGAAACTGACCTCAAAGGCAACGCTCATTACCAAATTCAAGCGCCGCCTCGTTACATCGGGGAAATGGAATATGACCAAACACAAAACCGGAACTGGCGGCTTGTGCGTGATTTTTTGATCCGCGCTTACCCCAGAGAACATGTTGCCGGTTTGTCGAAGGTCATGTTTAAGAAACCCGAGTACTGTGCGGCTTGCCACAAACAGTTCGTCGATGAAGAAGTGAACAAGGTAGGCTGGGTGCAACTTCAGAACCAGTTTGATAACTGGCGAATGAGCAAGTGGGCGCGAGACCGGAAAATCCCTCAGCAGACCATTGAGTGCCGCGAGTGCCACATGCCTTTGATCAAATCTCGCGATCCCGCCGCGGGCGACCCCAACGACTACAATCGCTCACCCAGCGATGGAATGCATCGTTCCCATCGTTTTATTGGCGCCAACCAGCTGATGCCCGCTCTTCTCAAATTAAAGGGAGCCGAAGAGCAGATACGTTTGACTCATGAATGGTTGAAGGGAAACACTCCTATCCCCGAAATCGAAGACAAATGGCATAAGGCCGGTGTTCCGGCTGTTTCAATTCAACTGGTAGCACCGCAGCAGGTTCATCCCCGGCAGGACATTAAGCTTAAATGCGT
The DNA here is from genome assembly GCA_041478005.1 of Terriglobia bacterium. Classification (GTDB taxonomy): domain Bacteria; phylum Acidobacteriota; class Terriglobia; order Versatilivoradales; family Versatilivoraceae; genus JBGOVH01. The sequence continues at coordinate 2,053 of JBGOVH010000039.1, forward strand.
TATCACGTCCAACAAAGTGGGACACGACTTTCCGACGGGTCCATTGGACATCATCCAGGCATGGGTTGAGGTTGTGGTTAAGGACGAGAATGGCAAAGTCGTATATGAAACCGGCACGGTGGATGGGAAGGGATTTATCAAGCCCGGGTCTTTCCTTTTCAAGGCCGAACCCGTTGACCAGTATGGCAACTTGATTGACCGCCACAACCTCTGGGAGATGGTGGGAGTGCGCAACCGGAGATCGTTGTTCCCCGGCGTTTCGGACACAGCAGAGTTCTCGTTCTTCTGTCCAGATCTCTACCAGCCTAAGAGCCGCCCCTTACCCGCTCAAGGACATTTTGCCTTTACCGCTCCCAAGTCGGGCCAGCTTCATGTTACCGCCAAATTACGGTACCGGAAGCTGGATCAGTTCCTGCTGAACTTCCTCCGCAGCGTTGGATTCTTCCCTGAGTTTGAGGGCCAGCACTTAACTTCGCCGGTTACAGATATGCACGAGCAGCAGGCGACGATTAGGGTGGTGTCATGAGTTGTAACGTAATCTCTTATAGTTACGGGGGGAATCGATTTGGCATGGGTAGCCACGATTGACGCGTTTTCTGCGTCTATCGTGGGCTTTCCCTCGCAGACACTCTTGTCCTCTTGACTCTGCGGCTTTGAATCTCGGTTGCGAGGACTAACCCTGGTTTGAAAGCCGCAGACCCCCCGACGGGTCTGCGCTAGTTCTTCATGGCCTTACCCGGCCGAGCACGAACGCCAATAATGTACTAACCATGAAACCCAAACTTAGTCGCCGGCATCGGCTCTTGTTGAGAACCTCGATCATTGGCGTGATCGTTCTGGCCGGGGTCGTCTTTTTTGCTTTTTACCGGCGGCCGGCCGCTCGCTACAACCCCGAGGAACGTGTTGAAGGAATCACGGCGGATCTGGAACGCCAAATCCCTTCCGCCTATCCCCGCGTCTCTTTTACTGAAATTTCTGGCCGGGCAGGAATCACATTTCAGCACTTCTTCCAGCAGCGTTCCACCCAGCTCCCAGAAGACATGGGGTCAGGCGCCGCTTGGGGGGACTATGACAATGATGGCGATGATGACCTGTTTGTGGTCAATATTAGTGGGCCGCTGACGCTCAGTCAGGAGGAAACTGCTCACTCGCCCGCCCTATGCAAGCTCTATCGCAATAATGGAGATGGGACCTTTACAGATGTCACCAACCAGGCTGGGTTTTTTCTTCGCATTTGTGGCATGGGCGCCGCTTGGGGGGACTTCGATGGTGACGGATGGCTGGATCTGGTCATTACATCCTACCGTGACATCTTTCTCTTTCGGAACAACCGCGATGGTACCTTCACTGACGTCAGTGCATCTTCGGGACTGGCCAAATTCAAAGGCTTTTGGACGGGAGCCTCGTGGGCAGATTACGACAAAGACGGCAACCTTGACCTTTACATCTGCGGCTATGTTCAGTACCACTTCAGCAGTGACGATTTGAACAAAGCTTCTATGCAATTTGAGGCTGAAGTTCCTTTTACTCTCAATCCCTCCTCTTACCAGCCCGAGCGCAACCTGCTCCTGCGCAATGACGGCAAAGGACGATTTATTGAGGTTGGAAAGTCGGCCGGAGTGGATAATCCTACGGGACGCAGCCTTTCAGCCGCCTGGTGCGACTTTGATGACGATGGATGGCTCGACCTCTACGTCGCTAACGACGTTTCGGATAACGCCATGTACAGAAACCTGGGGAACGGCAAATTTTCCGACATTTCTCACTCCGCCTGGGTAGCAGACTACAGGGGAGCTATGGGGCTAGGCATCGGCGACTGGGATGGCGACGGTGACTTTGACATCTTTGTCACTCACTGGCTGGCACAGGAGAACGCTTTGTTCAAGAACATGCGCATTGGTTCAAAAGGAGCCAAACCGGGGAAAATGGTGTTCATGGATGTTGCCGACCAGGAAGGGTTGGGTCAAATCTCTCTCGATTATGTCAAGTGGGGGACCTCCTTCTTTGATTATGACAATGACGGCAAGCTCGATCTGTTTGTGGTGGATGGCAGCACGTTTCAAGAGGAAAAGGACAAACAGAAACTGATTCCAATGCGCCACATGTTGTTTTGGAACAAAGGAGATCCTGAGGGGTTCTTTGAAGTCAGTGCTGTCAGCGGAAGCATTTTCCGAGAAAAAACGGTAGGGCGAGGCGCTGCGTTTGCGGATTACGACAACGATGGCGACATGGATGTCTTCGTTGTCAACAACGGTGGTCAAGGCTGGTTGCTGCGCAACGACGGCGGCAACCGGCAGCACTGGCTAAAGGTGAAGTTGCGCGGCAAAAAGAATCGTTTCGCCGTGGGAGGGCTGGTGAAGGTGACAACAGGCGACAGAATGCAGATGCAGCAGATCGGGTCTCAGTCCTCCTATCTGTCGCAAAACAGCTTGACTGCTCATTTTGGGGTCGGCCAGGCAGATGTAGTGGATCAGGTTGAGGTGATTTTTCCAAACGGAAAAAGGATTGAGCGGAAGGGAGTGAAGAGTAACCAAACGCTGACCGTGGAAGAGCCCTAGGCCGCTATGTGAAGGCTGTCGAGAATAGTGTTCTAGTTTCAGGGGGATGCTCCAGGTTGTGGAGCGCCGTGTTAGTCGCCTGAAAAGCCGGACTCCCGGCAGCGCTTGTCGAACGGCATGCGGGAGTCACAGACCGCCGCTACTCAATTACTCATGTGAAACCAACAAGAAACCATGGAGGAGTTCGTGAAAGAAACGATGCGACGCCGAGACTTTTTGCAGAGGAGCCTGCTGGGTAGCGCAGGCGCCATCTTCATGTTCCCCAAGCTAAGTTCTGGAATGAGCGAGGATAACCTCGGAAAAGGCGTTTGTCTCGCGCTGGCTAGTCACTGGAGCTACATCGGTATCGGGTGGCAGTTGGGGCTGGAATCCTGCGTGCTGTCTGTCATTGACACCTTTGGAATGGCTGATTCTGCACCTGGAGTGAAAACCTGCATTAATCTCGACGCTCGTGCCTATGAACTCATAGCTCAGAGGTTCCCTGAGGTCAGTGAGAAGCTGAAGAAATATCTTGATGCCGGAAAGGTTGAATTGATTGGCGGGACCTTCGCTCAACCCATGGGCTCTTATATTAGTGGGGAATCGAACATTCGGCAGATTGTCTATGGCCGGGAAACCATCCGGAAGGCGCTGGGTTATGAGATGGTGACTTTTCTGGAAGAAGAGGAATTCACTCACCCACAACTGCCGCAAATCCTCATAGGGTCTGGTTTCCGCTATGCGAGCCTTGCCCAGGTGGACACCTGGGGCCGGTCCGGCATTCCACCGCTCGAGCTAAACGTGTTCCACTGGAAAGGCATGGATGGTACGACGATTCCGAGCACCCCCAAAAACTCACTTTTCTCTTACGGCCTTCAAGACCTCGCCTCCCTTTCTGCTCTCAAGACCCTGCAGACCCTTGGGAAACCTCTAGTGATCAACTGGGCAGAATTTGGTTGGGAGCCTCATGAAACGCCGGCCTACCTTTCGGAGTCAGAGAAGTATAAGAAGCTCTCGGAGAAGTTCCCGATAGAGTACGTCACGCTGAAAGAATACATGGAGAAATATGCTACAGACCCCAGGCAGACCGTCTATCTGAACATGGATGCCTGGAAAAAACTTCTTCCCTGGGGAATTGGAGGCGATCAGTTGCGAATCCTGGACCGCAAAGTTGAAGCGTTGCTGTTGGCAGCTGAGCGGTTTGACGCCGTTGCCTCAAGCCTCGGCACAAAGACAAAAGAGCGATCCCTGGAAGCTGCCTGGAAAGATCTCCTGACCGCCCAGAGCCACGACGTGTCCCTCTGTGAATACTCGCGTTGGCAAAGCGACCGTATGGCACCCCTGGATCGAAGCGAAGATTTCCATAACTTTGCTTGGGGTGTCATCGGCTACAACCATCTGGATGCAGCGCAGAAGGAAGCCCAAGCCATCCTGGATTTGTCGGTAGGTCACATTGCCGGTCAGGTTGGTTCCCAGGTCACGAAACAAGGTCACCTGGCAGCTACTGTGTTGAATCCGTGCGGCTGGGAGCGGACGGAAGTCGTTCTAACTGGGCGGATCTACCCGGCTCATGAAAAGGCCAAAGATGTCCTGATAAAGGATAGTTCGGGCCGCCTTGTACCCTCCCAAATTGTTAAGAGCGAGAGGGACGACCAGGGAAACCTGATCGTCGCCAATGTCGCATTCCTGGCGGAAAAGGTGCCCAGTGTTGGGTACGACACCTACTACCTCGAACTCCTGCCTGGTCTTTCCCAGTCTCCCACCACTGACTTGCGAATAGATGAGCAGCGGCTCGAGCTCGAGAATGAATACCTCAAGATCAAGCTCGGTTCCACTCATGGGGCCATAACGAGCCTTTTTGACAAGACGACAGGTCAAGAAATACTGGATGGACAAAAATGTCCCTTCCCTGTGTTCAAGGGAAGACCGAATCAGGATTATCCACTACGCAGTGCTTTCGTCCAGGGAAAGTATCCCAAGCAAGACATGTTGATCCCGCCACTGTTCGACAGCTCGAAGTCAGTTGCTCTGAACGAGCGGAATGATCAGGGGGATTGGCGCGCTATTTCCAAATCAACAATCCGCTGGATCGAAAAGGGCCCTGTGCGGGCAACTGTTAAGACCAGTCACTATTGGCCACTTCTCAAATTTGAAACCTACGTAACCGTCACAACGAAGTCTCCACGGGTGGAGGTCACAAGCCGAGTGTTGGCGGAAATCCCTCCAGCTCTGGACACTCGCGGTGCGGATGGGAGGTTCCCAGTTGAAATCAAGGAAGGATACTGGCTCTCCTTTGCTCCAAATTTCCAAACCTCTGCCGTTCTTCGCGACTTTCCATTTGGTGTCGAGCCTACCTCCCAACGCGAGTTTCATGCGCTGACTTTTGCAGACCTTGTGGGCGGAGGAAATGGATTGTTGCTTCTGCACCCCGGAACTCAATATTTTAAGTGGGACACTGAGGGTATTTTTTCAAATTTGGTGATGCGAGAGTGGGAGTCATTTTTTACCGGCGAATACGGGTGGCCCCGTTACGCAGAGTACCGGCATGCCCTGATTCCCCATGGAGCAGGTTTCACGCATGCAGATTGCGTTCGAGCCTCTGCAGAGTTCACCCAAAGGCTTATCACAGTTGTTGGCCAACCGCAGAAAGGAAGCCTGCCGAAGCGGAAAAGCTTTATCACCGTGGGACCCGATAATGTCCAGCTATCTGCCTTCCGCAAGAAAAGGGATCTTGGGTACGAACTCAGGGTCGTTGAAGCCGGAGGACAAGAAGCAGGGGCCGCCATAGAGCTGGGATTTCCAGTTAATACTGCGTTGGAAACAAATCTTCTGGGTAGCAAGGTGGCCGAGTTGCCACGCAGCGGCGCACGTCTGGACTTTAGGCTTCAGCCCTGGAAAATTCGGACATTTGAGCTCACTTAGCAAATACTCTAAAGAGAATACGAAGAATACGACCCATGTCCTTCTATCGCATCCTAGGCGTTTTCTTAGTGCTGGTATTTCTAGGCTTGGCAACCTTCAAAGCCTTCATAGGACGCCAGGAACGCCCGGTTAGCCACAACGACGACGCGAAAAAGGAAAATCTTCGCCAGTTCTGGGACGTATATAAGCAGGCCAGTCAAAAACGATCGGCAGGGGAATTTGAAGCCGCGGTGTCTCTTTACCAAAAAGCACTAACGCTCAAGCCCAATCACGAAGATAGCCTGTACTACATGGGCAACTGCTTTTTCGAATTGGGTCGTTACCAGGACGCCATAAGAGCCAACCAGCAACTGATTAAAATCAACCCACAGGGTTCGTCCAGGGGGTACATGCAGCTTGGGCTGATTCATGCTTGTCTGGAGCCAGGCGCCCCCTTTGATCTGGAGAAGGCCGGAAACTTTTTTCAGCAAACACTTCAAGTGGATCCTGATAGTGGGGCATTATTGGGAATCGGAGAGGTCGCTTTGTTGCAAGGCAAATGGCAAAAAGCATCGGACACTTTGCAGAGCGCCAACGACGACAACCCTATGAGCATGGCGGCTCCGTACATGCTCGGGTACCTGCGTTATCGAAAAGGGGAGCGGCAGGAAGCCTGGCGATGGTTTCGGCTGGCCGTCCAGCGTGGCGAATTGAAAAAACCGTCGCTTAAGTGGACGGAAGAAGGCGATGTCAAAGCCGACCCGGAGTTGCGCTGGCGCGCCTTGGCCAGGCAAAGTGTGTTCGGAAAGTATTGGCTTCCTTTGCGAAGGTACCTGAATGACCCTCAACTTTCTCTCTCGAATATGGAGCAGGAATATCAAAGATTGAATGGACTGCTCAACACAAAGACTAGATGAACAAATTTGGATCCACTCGACGAGAGTTCATCAAAGCAACCTCGGTGGCTGCTCTCTCCAGTTCCTGGAGTTTGCTGCCACAGGAATCCACGGCTGCCGCAAAGCCAGGTGGTGACCACACCTGTTGGATACTTAACACACCCGAATGCACCTTTCAGGAGCGCCTGGCTGCTCGCGAACTGTTGCGAGGACTTCGCAAGCTGGGATTTGCCGCCGAACCAAAGCTCGCCTTGTTGAATGGTGTTCGACCGGCTCCCAGCGATTCCGTCTTCACTATTACCGTAGCTCCTGATGAATTCAAACATCGCGAGGGTTATGAAATCGTTGCTGACAACAATAGCACAAAGGACACTGGTCTTCGTTTGAAGCTAACTGCAGCCAGTCCTCAGGCCGCGCTTTATGCGGTATTCGATTTTCTGCAAAGGCAGGAGGTATTCTTTGGATTAGACGGTGAGATCTACCCGCTGGAATTGCCATCCACTCTGAGCATCCCCGTTTCCGGCAGTCCCTGGCGTGCCCAACCACGCTTCAATGTTCGCGGATTGGTTCCGTGGCCTGACTTCTTGAACTGCATCACCGTCTTTAATCCGGAAGACCACCGCGCCTACCTCGAAGCCATGCTCCGAATGCGATTTAACATGTTCGGCGTCCACGTCTATAGCGGGCCAGACCAATGGGCCGAGCCCTTTCTTTCTTTCGAATACGGGGGCACGGGTCATCTCGCGTATACCGATAGCACCGCCAGCAATCGCTGGGGCTATCTGCCACAAAAGACCTCACGATTTGGGATGGGTGCAGCTCAGTTTTATGACAGCGAAGTTTTTGGGTCTGACGCGACGCGTTTGGCGCGCAACCCCTGGGAAGCTGCCGAAATGGCGCAGCAGCTTTGGAGAGATTCTTTCAGTTACGCAGAGAGACTGGGGATACGCACGGGAGTTGGTTTTGAACCCTACAAAATTCCTGACGAGATTTTCCGCGCTGTTCCACCTGAGGCCCATTCCACCAACACATCGCCGGAAGACCCAGGACCGAGGCTTGACCCGGAATCAGTTGCGGCTCGCAATATTCTGGAAATCCGCCTGGGACAGTTGTTGGAGACCTATCCATCAGTCGACACTGTATGGCTTTGGGAAGACGAAGGAATGAATTGGGCCAGCCAGCGTTCCAACGTACCACTATCGGTAACGCCTTTCAAGCAAGCTCACGACTTCTTGCGCCGACATTCACCGAGAAAACGTCTTGTCCTGGCTGGCTGGGGAGGAGTGGCACGGCATTTTGAATCATTCCACCAACGGCTGCCAGGTGACATCATTTTCTCTTGTCTCAGTGACACGCTGGGCTGGGACCCCGTTCATCCAGTTTACGGAAAGCTGGAAGGCCGCGAACGCTGGCCAATCTTATGGCTTGAGGATGACCCTTCAATGTGGCTGCCTCAGTTTCATGTGAACCGATTCCAGCAAGACATGAAATTGGCTGACCAGTATGGTTGCCAGGGACTACTCGGTATTCATTGGCGCCATCGAATCGTCGACCCCACAGCAGGATTTCAGTCTCGGGCCTCCTGGGATAAGCAACTTGAAACCGTTGAGTACTACAAGAGCTTTGCTCGCTCAATAGCCCGGCAACCCCGCAGTCAAAGACTCGCTGAGATTTTAGAAGAGACAGATCGCGAGCGCCGCATTCTTTGCACTTTCCCTAAAGGGGCCAAGAAGGGCGAGCATCATCTGGAATATGCCGCAGATTATGAAGAAGGTTTTGCATTTCATAAAGGGTACGAACCTTCGCCAGAATTGTTAAGATCTCAAAAAGAAGTTGCCAGTGTACTCACCTCTTTGACTGCTTCAGCATCGAGTCCGGCAGAACGTGAGCGGCTCATCTATTTCTCCAAGCATGTTGAGTTTCTCATTCCCTATTCTGAGGCCTGGGGCTTGGCGGTTCAATTGCACAAACTGCTCCAGCAGGTGTCTGAGCTCAAACGAACGGGCAAAATAGAAGAAGCGTGTCGCCGGGTCGAAGCAGAGGGCGTGCCTTTGTGGATATCACTGGCGCCAAAAGTCCGCGAAGTCATGCTCGACTTTCAACAGATTATCAGCACCCGCCACGACCTGGGCAGTCTGGCATCGATGCAGAACAAGTTTGTCCGTCTAGCATTGTTTCGCTTGCCTGCCTCCATGAAAGAGTTCTTGGGCGAGCTGCCTGAAGGGGTTCGGCTGACTCAGGCAAAAGCAAGCGAGCCCGACCCTAACGACCCACCGCGCGTCTTCATCCCCACTCGGCCGACACTCCTGCTCAAAGGAGAGAGTGTGCGGATCTCTGCGGTTGCGCCTGGAGCCGCAAACTTGGCAGGGGTCACGTTGTTCACACGTCTGTCAGGTTCCAGCAAATGGAAACAAGCACCGATGCAGCTTGCTGGAAGACGCACTTTTACTGGTCAGCTCGGGCCTTTCGAGGGCACAGACTTCTTTGTTGATTTTTATGTGCAAGCTGAATTTCTCGGAGGCGAGTCCAGGCAGATTACCGCGCCACTGGGAGGCGCCACGGTTAAGTTATACGCTGACACTCTTGTAGCAATCCTATAGGGGTAGGGAGAGCCGTAGCTCCCCCTCCCTCCGAAC
>JBGOVH010000150.1:0-6285 GCA_041478005.1 Terriglobia bacterium
CAAATTTGACATGGGGTTGCTCGCTCGGAATGAACCGTAATGCGATAATTGCGGGAGAAATCGCAAGGTATTGTTAGCCACGATGAATGCGCTTTCTGCATTCATCGTGGGCTTTCTATGACCAGTACACCTGTCCACGACAAACGCAACCAGCGCGTCTGTCGTGGCTACCAAAGATTACCCTCCCGAAACTAACGCTTTACAATGAACCACAGAAGAACATTTCCATCCGCCCACTGGCAGATGTATGATACCACGTCGATCTTGATCGTTCCCATATTCCATGAAACCAAAGCCCCTTCTAAAAGACAATAACATTCAAGGCTTCTTCCTGGAACTGGCCGATCACTTCGCGTTTGCAATGATGGATCACTTCAACAATCTACACTCGGCTGGCGAGATAGAGCCGTTGCATGATATGCGCGTCGCATCACGACGATTGAGAGAAACTCTGCAATTATTTGAATCTCACTATTCTTCCACTGCTGCCCGAAAGCTCATCGCAAAAATCAAGAAAGTGACCGGGATCTTGGGACTACCCCGACAAATGGATGTGAACGTGACTCTCCTCCGCGGCCATAGCCCACAAGGAGGTCTCGTTGCCCACCTTACTCACGAGCATCTGATCGATCGCTTTGAGATGGAACGATCCCGCTTGAGAAGAAAAATGAAGAAGTCGTTTGAAAAACTGGAAGTGAAAGTGCTGCAATCGGACCTAAATCATTTCAAAGAATCCGATCTACGCCGCCACGCTAAGCATCATGTGCTTTTTCAGGAGCATCAGGCCGCCGAATGCGAAAACTTCTTGAAGCTGATCCCTATGATCATTAAAGAAAAGTCAAAGTCCATCATGGACTTTAAAGTTTCTGAAAACCTGCATAATGACCAGGAATTACATCGGTTAAGAATTACAGCAAAGAAGTTCCGCTACGTCCAAGAGATACTGAATCTCGTGAAGCCAGGCACTTTTGACGAACTGATCGGGTTTGCCAAAAGTTTGCAGGAAATCTTGGGGAGTATCCATGACTACTCTGTAGTAATTGAACGTCTAAGATCCCATCAGGCCTGCTTAATCGATAAAAAACTTGGCCGATTAGCCGACGGCTGCGAGCAGATCATCGGCGACCTGCAAGAACAAAAACAATCTTTTCATCTTCAAGTCGAGCCGGCACATGCAACGCTGGTGAAAAGTATCGACGCCTATCTGAGTTCATCGGGAAACCACATCAGCCCTTCTTCGATTGGTTCCGAATAACAATAAATTAGTAGCCGGGAGGCTTATCAAAAAAACGATAATCCACAACGTAGGAGAACCCGTCCGGAATTGGGCGGATGTAAAGCTCGGCTTTCAGAACATCGATACACCCCTCGACCAAGTCTTCATCTAACGGTCTTTGCTTTTGCGTAGACTTCTTGCCGACCGACTCCCAGGCTTGTTTGGTCAATTTGAACACCCCTTTGAGTTCCTTGCCAGCGTGATAAACCTTGCCTGCGCACTTATGGAAATCACCTTCTGTTTCGGCAGAAGTTGTCATTTCCAATTCGAAAACCCGATCTATGAATCTGAACGCTTTTTTCATTGACCTCCTAGATCTCCACTTGGAATAAGAGTCACTTTCCTGCTGAATCTTGGCTGGTTAGCCGGATGTTTCGGCGCTTTGCCCTGGATCACCGCAACCACATCTTCCACCACCATGGCCATGCGCTGCATCGCCTCAACCGTGTGAGCCGCAACATGAGGCGTTGCAAGAAAATTATCCAGGCGCAAGAGTGGATTATCCAAAGCTGTAGGTTCGTGCTCGAAAACGTCTGCGGCTGCGCCTGCAATCCAACCATCTGCCAAGGCCTTATGAAGATCGGCCTCTTTCCAGACCGGTCCGCGCGAGGTATTAATAATAAAAGCCGTCGATTTCATCAAGGAAAGCTCTTTGGCCCCTATCATGCCGCGAGTCAGTTTCGTCAGAGGGACATTCAGTGAGACATAGTCGGACTCTTGCAGCAGTCGCTCTAATGAAACCGGCTCTGCTCCAATTGTCTTTTCCCATTCTGGCTTGGGGACGATATCTCGAAACAGAATCTTTGTGCCAAACGCACGATGGCACATTCTGGCAATCGTCGAGCCAACACGCCCCAAACCTACAATACCGAGTGTTTTCCCGAAGAATTCCTGTCCAACAAAAGAATTCCGCGCTTCCCACGGGCCTGTGACAAGAGCTCGCATGCTTTGAGGAATTTTCTTTGAGAGCATGAGGACAAACGCTAAGAAATGCTCACCTACTGATTCGGAATTGGCTTCTGGAGTACTAACTACCCAGACTCCCATTTCAGTGGCTGCATCGACGTCGACGTTGTCAAGCCCAACCCCATGTCGCCCTACGACTCTTAGGTTGGGTGCGGCTTCCAGCAATCTACGGCTGACTATTCCGCGCGTCCGGAACACGATTCCAGAAACCTGAGGGACGATTTCCAGGAGCGCAGCTTCGTCAGTGGAGTGCGGGAAGATAATCTCACATCCTTCCCCTTGCAGAAACTCCATTCCTTTCTTGTGAATCTTTTCGAAAAGCAAGACTTTGGGTTGTGTCATTTCTTGATAAGGTATTTCCGCAGATATTTGACGGCTATCGAGCCATGCCCGATCAGATTTTCGTTGAATTCTCTCTGGTTGAATTTTTCGCCCACTTGCTGGCGATAGTCATTTTCCAGCCGGAGGATTTCATCGTACCCGAGAAAGTACTGGACCAATTGCGTGGAGTCCAGCTTAGCCCGGATCAGTTTCTTTTCAGCCTGTGCCCTTTCCTGGAAACCTTCTTCCACCATAAAACGAACCGCTTCTTCATCCGTCATCTGTCCACACTGGAGTTTGATATCAATAAGAGTATTAGTCGCCACGATCATGTCACTGCGCAGAGCGAAAAAACGATACCGTGCATTCTTGTCGCCGCCATAGCCGAGCTGCGTCATGAGTTTGGTGGCATAAACCGCCCAGCCTTCAACAAATGGCGCGTTCCACAGCACGGCACGCAACGGATTCAGGTTCTTTCTGGAGTAATAAAATTGAGTGTGATGGCCGGGATAAGCCTCATGCATGGCGACCAATTGAACTTCGTAACTATTGTTAAACCGCAGGTAGGATTCCACGCGTCCCGCATCCCAGGCAGGATCGATGGGATCGACATAATAAGTCGCCCTCCAATCGGACTTTCCTTCTAAAACACCCGGCGCCAAATACTCTGCACTGGAGACTCCTCTCTTAAACAGGGGTGTTTCTTTGACCACGAGGCTTTCTTTGGGAGGTAGCTCCAGCAGATTGTGTGACTGGATAAAACTGCGAAAGTCGTCCAGGTTCCGACGATGTGCATCCACTAACTCTTCGGCTTTCGGATGATCTTTGGCCAGCTGATCTCTTACAACACTTGTCACTTGTCTCTGTATCGCAGCATCATTCTCATATTTTGGAAGAGACTTTCCGGGAAACAGCTCCTTATGGAGACTCACCGCAGTTTGGAGTAGTTCCTGGCTGGCCTGTTTGAAGGCCATTTCCGCTCGAGGAAGCAACCCTTCAGGGGGAATATCTGTCTGCAAGGCTAGAGGAAACTTCTTATGATAGCGTTCAGATCCCAGACGCCAGTCGCCGTGGCTGCGCGGAAGCAAATCTTTTTCGAGAAATTGTTGGTAGTCCTCTAAAGCGGCCACCGCTGACTTCCTTGCCTCCTCTGCGTCGGCTCGGAGGCTTGGAGTCACGCCCTCCGTTGTCTTAATGAACTCCGCCAGTTCTGCATTGAAGAACTGAATTCGGCCCTTGTTTGACGAAATGCCCTGCTCGGTATAAATCGGTGCGGGATTTTTCAACTGCGCTCTGACCGCCTTCAGGAATTCAGGAAGGCCTTTCAATTGACCCAGCACGTTTCGAAGACGTTGCTCAGTTGGAGCAAAATCGCCATGAATGATATCTGAAATTCTTCCGGCCACCATTTCGCGCGGATCAAAGTAAGGGAAGGAATCGTTCAGTCGCGGGTCCCATTCCCAATCTTTGATTTCTCGCAAGTAAAGCAGTTCCAGCCCTATCGCATCGGTCATCAATTCAGCATCCACTTGTTCGTCCAGGGGCAATCTCTCTCTTTCGACCGTTGCTAACCGTATCTTTTGCTGTTCCAGAACTCTTTCTCGACGTTGCAATCCCTGCGGGGAAAGATCGGGCAGGCGGTCATCAAAGCGATGATCACCCATAAAAGTCGCCAGATGCGGCTTGGCCAGGAGTAGTCCATCCAGGTACTCTCTTTTCAAGTTTCCAAAGTTGTTCATGGGCTTAGGTGTCGAGCAAGAATTGAACAGAAGTAGGAGAGAAAGAACGGCCAAGAAAGCCGAACATGAAAAGACTGGAGATTGGATTTTGGTTTTCATAGAAGAACCAGATAATACGGGGCGAGTCAAACTTTAGGGAGATTTGACTTTAAACTCCATAGTGTGAGTTCGTTGGCAATTTGACATTCGTATGCATAGTTCGTCAAATTTAGCGCCGGCCCGACGTTTCACATGGCAGATTTGAAATCGCTACCTAGCCAAGCAAAAACGCTGAATCTTCCGGAAGCTCTTCGCGCCCTTCGCGTCTTTGCGGTTCAATTTTTTCTTGGGAATCCAACTACAGTAGTTTGCTGATCACCCTTCCACCGTTGGAAAGCTTAACTGGACGGCCTATTGGAGTTTCGTATTCATGCGTAAAATCTATTCCGACTCGATCATAAACGGTTGCCACCAAATCTTCAACTTGATAGGGGTCGTCGGTGACCTCGGCGGCTTTGCCATCGGTCTCCCCAAGAACCTGACCCCCCTTCACGCCTGCTCCCGCAATTACAATGGAAAACGCCTTGGACCAGTGATCGCGGCCGGCATCGGCATTCACCTGCGGTGTGCGGCCAAATTCTCCCATCAACACAACCAGGGTGGATTGCAACATTCCTCGCTGATGCAGGTCTTCAAGAAGTGCGGAATAGGCCATATCGAGTTCAGGCAACAGCAGCTTCTCGAGCGTCGTAAAGTTGCCTCCATGAGTGTCCCAATTCAGCCAGCCTTTGCTGACTGTGACAAAGCGCACACCGGATTCCACCAGACGTCGCGCCAGCAGACATCCCTGCCCAACAGGAGTCCGCCCATATCGGTTACGAATATCTTCAGGCTCAGATTCAATGTCGAAGGCTTTCTTAGCAACGGACAAACGAATCAGGTCGTAGGCCTTTTGATAGAAATTGTCTATGGTCTCAAACTCATGACTGGTGTCTATGTCGCGGAATTGTTGGTCGATTTGGGTCAACAACCATTGACGATTGTTCACACGGCCCCAATCGATGTCTGTGGGCAACGTTAGATCGCGCACCCTGTAACCGAAGACGTTGGGATCGCCAGCGATGAATGGCCCGTAAGCGCCGCCTAAGAACCCAGCACCAAAAGACGGAAAAATATTAGGAACAGTGACATAGGCAGGCAGCCCGCTTTGGGCTCCCTTCTCTTTGGCAATAACCGAACCCATGGAGGGAAATTCCAGCGTTTGCAGGGGAAGGTAACCGGTCAACAAATAATTAATGGCACGTTCATGATTTGCCTCTCTGGAGGTCATGGAGCGGATAACGGCAAACTTGTCTGCCTGTCTCGCAATCCGTGGCATGTGTTCGCAAACCTGAATTCCCGCGACATTGGTGGGAATCGGCTTGAAAAGCCCGCGAAACTCCTTTGGCGCCTCAGGCTTCATATCGAACGTGTCCATGTGAGGAGGCCCGCCGCTTAACCAGATCAGGATGACAGAACGGTCCGGCGCTGCTTTCGTGATCGCGGCATGCGCTGGGGAATCCTCAGCCAGCGCCCTCAGAGCTAGATAGTTCCGCAGTCCTAAACCAAACAGACCCAGGGATCCGATCCGAATAAAGTCTCGCCGCCCAAAAAGCTCGTTTGGAACTTGCCCGCAATCACATTGCGTTGACATGACGCACCTCCTTTTTGCTAATGGTTATACAAAAACTCCTTAGAATTTAGTAGTGCCCAGAGGAAATCCTCCAAGCCCTCGCGTCTTGAAGCACTCTTTGCAATTCCCTCAAGTGCAAGGCTCATTTCGCGCTTTGTGGAAAACCGGGAGAGTGTCGCCAGGCTGAACTGTTCGACAATTTCTCTATCGCTCTCTCCGCTTCGAATGAGGCGAGCCACAATTCCTTTTTCGTGGCGAAGCTTGGCATTAACAGTATCCCCGCTCACCAAATTTAGCGACTGGGTTACACTTGCCGACTGCTTGCGGGTACA
>JBGOVH010000087.1:0-8325 GCA_041478005.1 Terriglobia bacterium
AACTTCATTGTGATCGATGGGCGAAGATCCATACCCAAGATTCAAAAACTCATTCAAGACCAGATTCTCAATACTCTTTTTGAGAGAGACGAAATTGCGGGATCTGAGCTGGTCTCTCAGGATGTCCGGGAACAGTGAACGAATGTCCGGCGAGAACTGACGGGGGACGCGGGGAAAACCGAAAGCCTGAGCCGGGAAGAGGCTAGACTTCTGTGACAGCCATCGATCACACTTTCTTTAGGATCTCACAGGGGTGCCGGGGGCTGGGCGAGGGGAACAGAGCGGGCGGATCAAATTAAAGAGAACAAAGGTCAATAATCCGAAACCTCCAATCTCTCCCCGTGTCCCCCGTGGTTCACCATCGACAATGGCCTAAACCTTCTGATAAATATTCCCACCAGCCAGTTTGAATTCTTCGGATTTATTTTCCATGCCTTCCTTGAGAGCATGTTCAGGAGTAATGCCAAGCTGCCTGGCGTATTCGCGCACATCCTCGGTGATTTTCATGGAACAGAAATGCGGCCCGCACATCGAACAAAAGTGAGATACCTTGGCTGCCTCTCCGGGCAGTGTGGCGTCGTGGTAGGCACGCGCACGTTCGGGATCAAGCCCCAAGTTAAACTGGTCTTCCCAACGAAATTCGAATCTGGCCATGGACAAGGCATTATCGCGGGCCTGGGCGCCGGGATGCCCTTTAGCCAAATCAGCCGCGTGTGCCGCAATCTTATAGGCGATGACGCCTTCTTTCACATCCTCACGATTGGGTAATCCCAGGTGTTCCTTTGGTGTAACATAACAAAGCATAGCTGTGCCGTACCAGCCGATCATGGCTGCACCAATGGCGCTCGTGATGTGATCGTATCCCGGCGCAATGTCAGTGGTGAGGGGACCGAGCGTGTAAAAAGGCGCCTCGCCACAAACTTCCAACTGCTTGGTTATGTTCACCTGGATCAGGTGCATGGGAATGTGGCCAGGACCTTCGATCATGGTCTGGACGTCATGCTTCCAGGCCAGCTTCGTTAGCTCGCCCAGGGTTTCCAGCTCCGCAAATTGAGCTTCATCGTTGGCATCGGCGATGGAGCCAGGCCGTAGGCCGTCTCCCAAACTAAATGTGATGTCATACGCCTGCATGATTTCGCAGAGTTCCTCGAAGTGGGTATAGAGAAAGTTTTCCGCGTGGTGAGCCAGGCACCATTTGGCGAGAATAGAACCCCCGCGGGAAACAATGCCGGTCAGGCGTTTTGCTGTCAAGGGCACATAAGACAGACGCACGCCCGCATGAATCGTGAAGTAATCAACCCCCTGCTCAGCCTGTTCGATTAGGGTGTCGCGGAAGATCTCCCATGTCAAGTCCTCTGCCTTGCCTCCGACCTTTTCCAGGGCTTGATAAATAGGAACAGTTCCAATGGGCACCGGGCTGTTCCGCAAGATCCATTCTCGCGTTTCGTGGATGTTACGTCCGGTGGATAGGTCCATGACCGTGTCTGCGCCCCAACGAATGGCCCAAACCATTTTCTCAACCTCTTCTTCGATCGTAGAAGTCACGGCCGAATTTCCGATATTGGCATTGATCTTCACTAGAAAATTGCGCCCGATGATTGTTGGTTCGAGCTCGGGATGGTTGATATTAGCTGGAATGACGGCCCGTCCGCGTGCCACCTCATCTCTTACAAATTCCGGGGTAATGGCTTTAGGTGTGTTGGCTCCCCAGGAATATCCTGCGTGCTGCGAGCTGTGGATGTTCTCAATCCGCTGATTCTCTCGAATAGCAATAAACTCCATTTCGGGAGTAATCATTCCTTTGCGAGCATAGTGCATTTGAGCGACATTGCGGTGTGGCTTAGCGCGAAGAGGATTGCGGAGATGGGAAAAACGTAGAGCATCCAGCTTGGAATCGGCCAGGCGCAGCCGCCCATAGTGGGACGAAATTCCAGGCAGGTCTACAACATCACCGCGTCGCCGGATCCACTCTTCCCGGATGGGTTTGATCCCTTGAAGGACATCGATGTCTGCTTCTGGATCTGTGTAGGGTCCACTGGTGTCGTAGACCGCGAACGGTGGATTCGCGATTGGTTGAGACCCTGAAGACCCATGCTGAAAAGTGGGAGTCTGACTGATTTCCCTCATGGGAACTCGAATCAACGGATACACTGTGCCGGCAACATATACCTTGCGGGAAGAAGGCAATGGCCCACGCGTGATGGCACTCAGCCGGTTTTCATCGATTTTTAACTGCTTCGCTTTCATGGAACGACCTCCCAATACAGTTCATTGTTGGAATGATAACACAGCTTTTCAGGGGTCACTAATGATTCACTCTCCGTAAATTGTCCGTGGTCAGTTGTCAGTCGCCTCAAGAGGTGGCAAAGGCAAAATAGACCACGGGGAACACGGGGGGCAAAAGCAATCTTCACTGATCATTTGCAGGTTTCAATTAAAAATGCGATGGGGAAAATACTGTGTCGCCACAAAGTTCGCCCCGTGTTCCCCGTGGTCTTATTACGGACGTTCCGCTAGATGTGACGTTCCTAATTTTTTCCTCTGTGTCTCTGTGTCTCCGTGGCTATTCTACTCTCCTCGCGTTTGACAAAGCATCAACCGGTAACTAAGATGGGTTTGATTTGGTCGCGCAAAACATGATTCTCTGGAGGGAAACTCATGCCCGAAATTTATGGAAATTTTATCGCCGGAGAATGGGTGAAAACCTCCTCTGGCAAAGTGTTTGACAGCATCAATCCAGCCAACACAGAAGAGGTGGTGGCGCGTTACCAGTCTTCCACGGCAGAAGACGTGAAGAATGCTTTTGACGTGGCACAGAAAGCTCAGCAAACCTGGGCTGCAATACCTGCGCCGAATCGTGGCATCCTCCTCCTGAAAGCTGCGGAAATTCTTGAAAAGCGTGCCGATAGTGTGGCGGCTGAAATGACCCGGGAGGAGGGGAAGACCCTGCCTGAGGCGAGAGGTGAGGTAGGCAGAGCTGTCAATATCTTCCGCTACTTCGGCGGGGAAGGGGCTCGATTGGCAGGTGAGACCGTCCCCTCGGAAAGAGACGGGGTCTTTGCCTACACGTTCCGGAAACCGTTAGGAGTTGTGTCTCTGCTGACACCTTGGAATTTCCCCATTGCCATCCCTGCCTGGAAGATGGCCCCAGCATTGATCGCGGGAAACAGCGTGGTGATCAAACCGGCTTCACTGGCTCCGCTATGTACGGTCCGCCTTGCGGAAGCGCTCCATGAGGCTGGCTTGCCTAAGGGAGTCCTGAACATGGTCACAGGCTCCGGTTCAGCCATCGGCAATGAGTTGATCTCTAATCCTGTGGTTAAGGCAGTTTCTTTTACAGGATCTTGCGAGGTTGGCGGCGGCATCCAGCAAACGACCGTTCAGAGAGGAATCAAGACCCAGTTGGAAATGGGAGGGAAAAATCCCACGATTGTCCTGCGCGACGTGGACCTGAACATGGCCACTGACATCGTGGTGAACGGAGCCTTCTTTTCCACCGGTCAAAAATGCACCGCCACAAGCCGGGCCATCGTTGAAGAGGCCGTCTATGAAAATTTCCTGAAACTGCTGGTTGAGAAAACACGCAAACTTCGGGTTGGAAATGGTCTGGAAAAAGGAATAGAAATGGGGCCTTGCGTGGATGAAAGTCAAATGAATACGGTTTTGAAATACATCGAGGTGGGGAAGAGCGAAGGCGCCAAGCTGGAATGCGGCGGGAATCGTCTTACGGGGTCTGGTTACGATAAGGGATATTTTGTCGAGCCCACGATTTTTACGAATGTTAAGCCCGAGATGCGGATCTGCCAGGAAGAGATTTTTGGCCCGGTTTTGGCGGTGTTGCCAGTTAAGGATTTCGATCAAGCCATTCAGATGGCCAACAACGTGAAGTTTGGCCTTTCAGCTTCGTTGCTAACCAACCAGCTGAACAAGGCTTTCGCCTATATCAACAAGATTGAAGCCGGACTCATCATTGTCAACCTTCCATCAGCCGGAGTTGAATATCAGCTCCCCTTTGGTGGGACTAAGGCCTCCAGCACTGGTTACCGGGAGCAGGGCAGCGTGGCCATTGATTTCTACTCCGAACTCAGAACGGTGTATTTGAAGTATCAGATTTGAAACAGTGGAACTTGGTCCTCTCAAATCTTGCACTTGCTCGTACTCTTGCTCTCTTGCCCGACCAGGAACATCTTCGAGCAAGAGCCAGAGCGCGAGCAAACACAGCATTGCCCGAGGCCTTGTAGACATTGCCTTGTAGATTTGGAAAGGGGTTGGTCTCTGAAAGCTGACGTGCCACAAAAGCTCATGGATCAGATGAGCAAACTTTTTTCTACCAACAGGTCTATTCGGCGCGTTTTTCTATACGGATCACGAGCTCGGGGGGATGCGGAAAATCGATCCGACGTCGACTTGTCGATTGAAGCTCCAAGTGTTCTCAGCGAGAATGGCTGGAAGTCTATTTTTCATTGGAGGATCTGGACACTCTCTTGGAAATTGATGCAATTCGCTGGGAAGAGGCCCCTGACGCTTTGAAAAAAAATATACTGTCTGAAGGACAAATTCTATATGAGCGGTGCCAAGAACATCCAGAGTCTCAAGAATCTTAAGTCTGCACTGGAAAGGCTTCAAGAAGCGCTTCAGGAGCCGGAAATAAACCCTTTGGCAGTGGATGGGACACTGCAGCGTTTTGCGTTTGTCATTGAACTGTTTGGTCAGCAAGGCACCGTCAGGCAAACAACGAATTTCCTCACCATCGGAAATTCTCCACAACCATGCATCAAGGAACCAGAGGCCAGTGATTGAACTGCGATTTGGCCCTTGCTGGCGCGCGGGCTGTTGCGCTTCAAATTACTGGAGACGATCAAAATGCAAAGCGAGGCTTTGAGAAAGTATGGGTGGGATGTCCATTGTGAGTCCGGTTTCGTGTCCTTCTGGATGGAAGGCCTTGAGCCTGGGCGGGTTCTGGAGGAAAACCGTCAATGCTTCCGCGTGTACACAGAGCACGGCGAAATCTGGGCAGAAGTGTCTGGCAGGTTTCGCTTCAAAGCCTGTGCTCGGGAGAGCTTTCCGGCAGTTGGCGATTGGGTGGCTCTGCGGCCGCTACCCGCAGAAAACCGTGCCATCATCGAAGCTGTGCTGCCTAGAAAGAGCCAGTTTGTCCGAAAGGCGGCCGGCAAACAGACTGAAGCGCAAATAGTCGGTGCCAACATGGATTGGGTGTTTGTCATGATGTCTCTCAATCAGGACTTTAGCGTGAGGCGCCTGGAGCGGTATCTGATCCTGGCCTGGGAAAGTGGCGCTTTACCCGTTGTGATCCTGAGCAAGAGCGATCTCTGCGACGACAAGGAAGGCGCCGCAGCGAGGATCCGCAAGGTAGCCTTGGGGGTTCCGATTCATGCCACTAGTACGCTGACCGGTGAAGGCTTGGAAGAACTACGAGCCTACTTGGCGGCAGGGAAGACCATCGCTTTGCTGGGTTCGTCCGGGGTTGGAAAATCGACTCTTGTGAACGAGTTTCTCGAAAAGCCAACACTCAAGACACAACCGATTCGCGCGCATGACGACCGCGGCCGGCACACCACCACAACTCGCCAGCTCTTCCTTCTGCCTGGTGGAGCGTTGGTTTTGGATACCCCTGGAATGCGGGAGTTGCAGCTTTGGGAGGCCGAAGACGGAGTGCAGATGGCATTTGAAGAAATTGAGGCCCGAGCCAACCAGTGCCGCTTTCGAGACTGCGCCCATCTGCACGAGCCTGGCTGTGCCGTTCGCGAAGCTCTAGCCGCTGGAACTCTGGACGAAGAGCGCTTTCAAAGCTATGAGAAGCTGAAACGAGAAATGAAACATCTGATTCTCAGACAAGATGGCCGCGCTGAACGACTGGAAAGGCAGCGCTGGAAAAAGCTTTCGCGCCTGGCCAAGGACAGAGCCTTTGCCAAGCGCAAAGGTGAGTAGTTTCTCTCGCGTACTGACCTGCCTCCGCGCGGTTCAGTAGCCCGACCGTCGGGGAGGGCGGAGGTCCTTGACGGGGCCGTGATTCAAAATCAGCGAGGGATTTAATAGAGGTGTTTAGAAGCCTTGGAGCTCAGAGTGACCTAGCAGGCATGGGTAGCCACGGTGAGCGTTCTAAGCGAGCCGTGGGCTTTTCGTGAGGGGGGCGTCAACAGCTCTCTCCCACGCGCGTTCAAGCGTGCGCTGGAGCGCCCGTTCCACCCGGCCCGCTGGCGGCTCGAAGCTGTGTTATTAAGTTAGAATGATGGCCAGTATTCGCGTGGGGCCGTGAACGCCTTTGATGAGGACTTTTTCAATGTCGGCGGTGCGACTGGGGCCCGTGATGAGGGTTAAAGCACTACCAGGCAAGGTGGCGCCATGCTTTTGCTGAATCGCTAAGAAAACTTCAGCCATGTTGGGATAGATTTGATTGGCGTCTGCCAGGACCAGATGGGCTGTGGGAAGAAGGCTGATCTGGCGGCTGGCCTGGCTGCCCGCGGACACCAGGATGGTCCCGGAATCAGCCAGCAAGTACTCTGCGCCGGTGACCGAGAGTTGAACCTGGGAGAGTGCTTCTCGCAGCCGTTTTCTGGCGAAGGGGTTTTCGCTGTCAATGTCTTCCCTGAGAAAATGGGCCTCTGGTAATTCGGCCTTCAACTTTTCCAAGAGTCCGTCACAGATTTCATGGCGAGAAATGGCCACGCTCTTGAATTGAGCGGAGACGATGACGTTCTTGATGGCTTCAACCATTGCCTCGCGGCTGGAGCAGGTTGTAAGTTCACCACTGACGCGTTCGAATTCCTCGCCGAATTTTTCTACCAGACTTTCCGTCGAACCAACAGAGGCAAAGAGCCTCTTCAAATCGGTGATCTGGGGCCGATGTCCATGATGATGCTCGGCTCGGGGCTTGGCCAGAGCCAGGCGTATCTTTCCCAGTACCTCAGCGCGTGAGCCGGCCATTAATTCCTCCCCTCCTGGTCCATCTCTTTCCACAGCGTTCTGAAAGTCTTTTCAGCAAGAGGCGGAAAATCCCGTGTTTCGCTCCAGCCGGGAACCTTCAACGGCTTTGAAGTTTTCCCCGACACTCTGAGAAACGCGCGCAGCAAGCCTGAACCCAGCTGATAAAGCCGATTGTCTTTCATCCCAGCCAGGTAGAACTTCATGGCCAGGCGTTCCTGCCAGGGCGTTTCTTTGCTTTCAACCACCTGCGCTCGCAGCCAAAGCAGCATATGGTGAAGATCGATTTTCACCGGGCATATGTCAGAACAAGCTCCGCAGAGCGAGGAAGCGTAGGGCAGATCCTTGGCGACTTCCAGACCTTTGAATAATGGCGTAATCACCGCTCCGATCGGCCCAGGATAAACCGAACCATAGGAGTGGCCACCGACACGCTGATAAACCGGACAGGTGTTGAGACAGGCGCCACAGCGAATGCACATGAGAGACTCACGCATCTTGGGATTGGCCAGGATTTCTGTCCGCCCGTTGTCCAAGATGACAAGGTGAAATTCTTCCGGGCCATCCGGCTCACCGGGTCTTCGGGGACCACTAATCATCGAGACATAACTGGTTTGTTTCTGTCCGGTCGAACTTCTAGCCAGAAGATTCAGGAAGATGGGCAAGTCCACGAAACTCGGAATGACTTTTTCCATGCCCATCACGGCGATATGGACCCTGGGCATGGTAGTGCTCAAGCGTGCATTGCCTTCGTTTTCGACGATCACGATCGTTCCGGTGTCTGCCAAAGCGAAGTTCACACCCGATATTCCCAGCTCAGCGGCCAGGAATTTTCCGCGCAACAGCTTGCGGGCCACTTCACAGAGTTCTTCAGGGACGTTGGTATATGGGATGCCCAGTTTCTGGGCAAACAGTTCTCCAACTTCTTCGCGTGTTTTATGCAGCGCCGGCGCCGTGATGTGGGAAGGCATCTCCTCAGCCAGTTGGATGATGTACTCGCCCAGGTCCGTTTCAACGGGTTCGAGATTGTGGTCTTGCAGAATATGAGCCAGGCCAATCTCTTCCGTGGTCATCGACTTTGACTTCACCACGATTCTCGCTTTGATTCGTTGAGCGATCTGTAGAATGTAGTCGGATGCTTCCTTGCCATCCCGCGCCCAGAAAACCTTTCCACCGTTGGCTGTCACTTTGCTTTCCAGCTTCTCCAGGTAATAGTCCAGCCGATCGATGGTTTCTTCCTTGATGTGATGCGCTCGCTCTCGCAGGTCTTCCCACTCGGGGACCTCTCGGACCGCTTCCAGTCGTTTTTCTAATGCATGATGTGTGGCAAAGCGGTAGGTCTTTCTAAGCCGTGGGTTGTTGATACTCTTGGAGGCATAGGTC
>JBGOVH010000120.1:0-7091 GCA_041478005.1 Terriglobia bacterium
ATGGTGTGAAGTATTCTGGCTGCTCGGTTCACTTTGTTGATGAAGGCCTGGATTCCGGACCTATAATACTGCAAGCCGTTGTCCCGGTGCTTGGCGATGACACAGAAGAGTCACTGTCTGAAAGAATCCTGGGCCAAGAACATCAACTTTATTCCAGAGCGATTCAATTGCTGCTGAATAAGAAAATACTCATTAAAGGCCGCCGAGTTATTCTCCAGAGCGCACCACAACTTTGAGGGAGCACCCAATATACCAAGGCAAAGCACTCGTGTGGAAGAAAGCATTTTTCAAGGTCAGCTCGATCCCTCAAGTTGACGCTTCCTGCATCCTGGTATTGGAAACTAGTTCACCGTATGTTCTCTAATCTCACCATTGACGATCAGCTCGCTTACCTTGAAAAGGGTTCAGTTGAAATCATACGGACCGAAGAACTCAAGGCCAAATTGGAACGGTCTGTTCGCACTGGAAGACCGCTTCGTATCAAGGCAGGGTTTGATCCTACGGCACCCGATTTGCACTTGGGCCATACAGTTCTGATTCGAAAGTTGAAACACTTTCAAGATCTGGGACACACGGTCATTTTTTTGATCGGGGATTTTACCGGCTTGATCGGTGATCCCAGCGGCCGAAATGTGACTCGCCGACAACTCAGTAGAGAAGAGGTAATGCAGAATTCAGAGACCTATAAACAGCAGGTTCTTAAGATTCTGGATCCAGAAAAAACCATTCTGGAATTCAACAGCCGGTGGATGTCCTCCATGTCGAGCGAAGACTTTGTCCGCTTGGCCTCCCACTATACCGTGGCCCGAATGCTGGAAAGGGATGACTTCTCCAATCGTCTCAAGAATAATCAGCCCATCTCAATTCATGAAATGCTCTATCCGCTGGTCCAGGGGTATGACTCGGTGGCTCTCCAGGCAGATGTCGAACTGGGTGGAACCGACCAAAAATTTAATCTGCTGGTTGGAAGAGAACTTCAAAAGGAATATGCGCAGGAACCCCAAATTGTGCTGACCATGCCGATTTTGGAAGGCCTGGACGGCGTCCAGAAGATGTCCAAGTCGCTCAATAATTATGTTGGGATTAAAGAGTCGCCGCAGGAGATGTTTGGCAAAATCATGTCCATCAGTGACGATCTCATGTACCGCTATTTCGAGCTATGCACCGATTTAACGTACTCTGAGATTAAACAAATGCGTCGAGACGTCGCAGCTGGTATACAGCACGCGAAAAATGTAAAAGCGATTCTTGCCAAGTCAATCATCAAGGATTTCCATTCAGTCCAAGCAGCGAATCAAGCCGAAGAGGAGTTCAGCCGGGTTTTCTCGCAAGGATTGATCCCAGATCAAATTCAGGAGAAGAAGTTTCCAATTTCTCTGGGGAAAGTCAGGCTGCCCAAGCTCATTGCCCAATTGGGCTTGGCAAGTTCGGTGACTGAGGCCCACCGGTTGATCGAACAAGAGGCTGTCAGTGTGAATGATCAAAAAGTCACCAGTGTGAAGGCAGAACTTAATTTTTCCGAACCCTCCGTATATATTTTAAGAGTTGGTAAGCGGCGATTTGTCAAAGTTGTTGTAGAATCTGGAGCTTGAAGAGAATGTTCCAGGATCTGGTTGCGGCAGTAAGGGCAGGCGTGCGAGAATCATGCTAACTTACATTTCGCTACAGGATGCCGCACGCTTAAGGAGCTTTTTCTATGCAATGCCTTCAATGTGGTGCGGATCAGGCAAAAGAGAACCTCTTTTGCACCAAGTGCGGTGCCCGGATGTCGGCTTCCCAGTCCTTGCTCTCTCCGGCAGAAGCCTCTAAAGGCGAAGCACTCCCTCCCTCCACGGCAGATGAGGAGGAGGAGGAAATTCTTCGAGAGTTGAAAGAAGCTCTTAAGAGTGTCGAACCCTCCAAAGATCCCAAACCGAATGCGGAAACAGCTCCGCAGACATCTAATAAGAAGCTTTGGATTACGGGACTTGCAACGACTTTGGTCGCCTTTGTTGCTATTGGACTCTTATTGTTCCTGAAAAGTAAGAAAGAACCGGCTGCTTCGCCTCCTGCATCCATCGTCGAACTCCCTGCGCAGCCCCCTACAGCAATCTTAACAGGACCTGACGAGCCCACTCGGGTTACGGTGGGTAAAATGGGAGCTGTAATTGAGGCTATCACTCAATACTCCAAGACAAAGAAAGGGTTGCCATCCTCTTTGACAAACATCAGTCGTGCATACGCCGACCCAGAGAGCATCAAGGATGGCTGGGGGCAAAATATCCTGTATCTGGTCGACTTGACCAACAAGACCTATGTCCTGCGCTCCCTAGGCTCCGATGGCAGGAGGGATACTGGCGACGATATTGCTGTCTATAGTGACAATGTGGAAGGATGGCTAACAGAACAAGAAGCTATCATCAACGAATGGAAGCTAGCCAACCCCAATAGCTATTCGCAACTCACCTTAGCCGGACCTTCTCCGGAGGAACTCAAGAAGCTTGAAGCAGCCCAAAAAAAGCGTGGAGGAAAAAAAGAAACAGCAGGAGGAAGCTGGCGCTCTGAAGCAAAAGAAGGAGATGGAACAAAAGCGACTTGAGGCCGCACGACTGGAAGAAGAAAAGCGAAAACAGGCTGAAGCCAAGAAGCATGAGGAAGAGCTTCGCCAGGCTAAAGCCCGTGAAGAGGCGCTGCGACAGCAACAAGCCCTTAAACGACCCGAAACCGTTACGGAGAATTTCACCAACGGGCTCGGGGAATGGGACGCCCCTGCCACTTGGGAAATCGTGAGAGAGAAAGAGCTTTCGGCCTTGCGGGTGCAAGGCCTGGGTTTTTTGAAAAAGGGGGAACAGTGGGATAATTACAAGGTGGACTTTGAAATCAAAGTGAACAAGGAGTCAGCCGGTTGGGTAGTTCGTGCCCAGAACAATAACTTTTATCTATTCAAGCTGGGCTCAGATAAGGCTAAGGCTATTCCGAAAAATTCGCTGGTCAAATACATTCGGGCTGATGACAAGTACCTGAACTCACTGAAGCGGGAGGACGCCCCTGGGGCGGCTGGCATCATTCCTTTGTCTTTCAAGGTTAAGAACAAAGAGTACTACAAGGTTTCCATAATGATCCGAGGAAACATCATCACTCATACCATCGACGGAGTTCAAGTCGATACTTGGACGGATACGACCTTTGACCACGGCCGATTTGG
This sequence comes from Terriglobia bacterium, assembly GCA_041478005.1. GTDB lineage: Bacteria > Acidobacteriota > Terriglobia > Versatilivoradales > Versatilivoraceae > JBGOVH01. The sequence continues at coordinate 3,185 of JBGOVH010000120.1, forward strand.
GTTTAATGCCAGTGCCATTGAGCAGGCAACCATTCGCAGCTTCTCCGTCGAACCCCTCCGATAATCGAGTTCTTGTTTCATCGCACATGACGGCCTAATTCTCGCCTATCCTGTGGATCTTCATGATATTGGTGGCGCCGCTCATGTTCATCACTCCAGCAACGAGAATGACAACTTCCAGTCGACTGGCCAATTGCTTATTGATCATGATTTGGTCGGCAGCACGGATCAAAGCATCTGAATCGGACACATAGTCCATCGTCACGGGCACAACTCCACGGAGAAGACTCAATCGACGATAGACCTCTTTTCGAGGAGTAAAAGCAAATATGAGCTGGCTCGGACGAAAGCTGGAAAGGATGTTAGCCGTCGCACCCGATTCGGTAAAGACAATGATCTTTTTGGCTTCCAATTGATTGGCTGCGACCATCGCGGCTCGACACACGCTGTGGGCAAATGTCGGGAGATAACTGAAGGAACCGCGCTCTTCAGTGAAACGAAAATAGGGCTTCGAGGAAGCTTCTGTGTAGTCGGCAATGCGATTCATGGTCTCGACTGCTTCCACAGGGAATTCACCGCTGGCGGTTTCTGCTGAAAGCATGATGGCATCCGTGCCGTCAATGATGGCATTTGCCACATCAGAGGCTTCTGCCCGTGTGGGGCGGGGAGCATGAGTCATAGATTCCAGCATCTGGGTTGCTGTAATCACGGGCTTGGCAGCCTTTATACATTTAGAGATCAAATCCTTTTGGATTTGAGGGACTCTTTCCGCGGGCACTTCCACTCCAAGGTCTCCTCGCGCCACCATGATTCCATCCGAAACAGTCAAGATTTTTTCAATGTCTTGCAATGCCTGGGGCTTCTCAATTTTTGCGATGATGGGGATAGAATTCTCTTTGACTCCCAGGCTCGAAACAATTTCTTTGGCATGAAGCAGGTCCTCTGCCTTGCGAACAAACGACAGAGCAAGAAAGTCCACCTCGTGCTGCACCGCAAATCGGATATCGGCGATATCCTTGTCTGTCACCGCAGGCACTGACAATGGGGAATCAGGAAAATTGATGCCTTTACGATCTCTTAAAGTTCCGCCAAACACCGCCCTGGTAACCACATCGGCTGAACTGATCGATTCGACCTGCAGTTCCACTAATCCATCATCTACCAGAATTCGGTCTCCTGGCTTGACTTCTTGGGCCAAGGATTTATACGAAATAGAGGCAATGTCGGAGTTCCCTTGGAGATCCCTGGGGGTCAGAATAAATCTCTGGTTGGTTCGCAACTCGACTGGCAGGCCCCCATGGAAGGTGCCCAGTCGAATCTTGGGCCCTTGCAAGTCCGCCAGTATCGCGGTTGACAAAGACAGCTCGACGGAGATCCTTCGAATCATTTGAATGGCTTGTTCGTGACTTGCATGATCCCCGTGGGACATGTTCAATCGAAACACATCCACCCCGGCTTGAATGAGTTCTCGCAACTTCTCTTCAGAACGTGATGCCGGTCCAACTGTCGCTACAATCTTGGTTTTTCGCATGAACGGTCTTCTCAGCTTTGTTTATGTTTTTTAGATTGACTCGCAAACAATCAATCCATAGAATAACGGCTGGTATTCCAGACTCATTGTCCTTCCTCCAGCTCTCTTTTGAATTTGACTTATGAATTTTACGGTTGGTGAAAAAGTAGTCTATCCAAACCACGGTGTTGGGGTGATTGAAAGGATCAACACTCGTGATGTGGGAGGCAGGCAGGAATCTTTCTATCAACTGAAGATCATTTCAAACAGCATGATGGTGATGATTCCCACGTCCAATGTGGAGGATGTAGGTCTAAGAAAACTAATTAAGAAAGATGAGATCAAAGATGTAATGGACCACCTGAAAAGGACCCACATCTCCAACCATTCAGACTGGAAGAACCGATTCAAGGAAAATTCAGAGAAGATGAGAACAGGGTCTATTTTGGATGTTGCCGATGTGTTCAAGAACCTTTCTTCCCTGAGTCACACAAGGGTTCTCTCCTTTCGCGAAAAAAAGATGGTCGATCGCGCTCGTTATTTGATCATTAGCGAACTGGCAATGGTATGGAATGTCTCCGAAGACAAGGTGGAGGATTTGATTGACCGTTCTTTGCTGAGAATTCAAGCCAAGAAAGCCAACGCTTAGTTGTTGTTCCTTCTGGGATTGCCTTCCCAAATTCATTGCTCTCCCCCCTTTGAGAAGTATTTGCTCCTTAAGCAAAAAAACATCGGCTTAGGATTGTTCCGCTTTTTCCGCATGCTCACTTCGGAGTATCCCCATGATAATCGTGTCGAAGTAGCGCTGTCCACGGAAGTGGTCATGCCTCAGAACCCCTTCCCTTCGAAAGCCGCAGCGCTCATAAACCTTAATTGCTCTGGGATTGTTCTCAAAAACACGCAAGTAGATTCGGTTTAGATTCATCTTTTCAAAAGCCAGTCTAAGTATTTCTCTGACAGCCTCTGATCCGTAGCCTTTGTTCCATTGGTCCTTCTCCCCTATCATAATCCCCATCTCAGCTTTTCGCTCAACCCAATTGATGTTTGTTAATCCGACCGAACCGATGAGTTTTCCGCTCATCGTTTCAATTGCAAGAACTTTTTCCTTGTGGTTGGCATTACTGATACTCTCGAGCCATTTCACTTCATCAGTTCGTGAAACAGGATAGATGAGGGAGTCGGAAAGGTACTGGGTCACTTCTTCATCATTGACCCAACCCAAGACAATTTCTAAATCTTCCTTCTCAAACGCACGCAAGCGAATGTTTGGCATGGGTAGAATAGACACTTATACGTGGCGACATAAAATAACGTCGCATGAGTGTCGTTGTTCTTTGGCCGTCACTCAATTAGCAATTCTCAACAGAAGGGAGGTAAGTTTCTTTCAGGCGCGTTTTGCCAACACTCTTTTCTGGAAATTCAAAGTTTTTGCATTTGAGGAATAGATCCTCATGTTTCCAGTTCCACATTCCAGTAGAGGTAGTCTCTCCAACTCTCAGGAGTATTCTTGAAGACGAGAGTTAAACTGAGATTAGGCACCCAGCGCGGTTCTGCAGGTTTTTGAACCAGTCTCATACCAGCCTCGTCGGGTATCTGCCCGCCCTTTCTGCGATTGCAATCAATGCAAGCAGTGACTATGTTTTCCCAGCTCTTGGTTCCTCCTAGCGAGACCGGGATGACATGGTCGAAAGTGAGCTCTTCACTGCGGAAGGATGTATTGCAGTATTGACAGGTGTATTTGTCACGAGCATAAATATTGGCACGTGAAAATTTGACCATCTTGTTTTTCTTCACCTTGACATACTTCAGGAGCCGAAGAATTGAAGGAAGCTTGATTGAAAAAGTAACGCTGTGTACTTCCCTAGAGTATTCCTCAATCACTTCGACCTTGCCTGCGAAAAGCAAAGTAATGGCTCTGTGCCAGCTGATAATCTTCAGCGGCTCAAATGACGCATTCAAAAGGAGAGTGTTTTCCATAATCTCTTGTAAAGCCCCGGGGAAGTTTTCTCGACCTCTTCGAAAGATGTTCTACTAACGTCACAAATTACGGTGACAATTCTTCTGCTCGCTTCGTTGGAAACTCCCCCCTCATCCCCGGCCCCTGAAGGTGTGAAGGAATTGTAGTAACGACTTCAGTCGTTCCAGACTCGGGCTGAAAAGAAACGACTAAAGTCGTCACTACAAGCCTTCTGTACACTCACTCATTGATTTTTTCACACCTTCAGTGCCTCTGTGGCTAATTCTTTAGTTGCGGCCAGAAGCCGAACTGTGTCTCTGTGGCTTTTCCCAATGCTTTTTCTAGGATGGTGCCAGCATCGGTTTACTCTGTCTCAGTCGTGCTCATATGCCTTCACAGTTATGGCAGCCAGTAGCGGCACGTAGTCAAAGTTCTTGAGG
>JBGOVH010000157.1:0-6145 GCA_041478005.1 Terriglobia bacterium
AACAAGATTTTCAATGCGAATTTCCCCAACAGCTTTCTGGGTGTTGGTTCTGTACAGAATCCACCCAACCTCCAATTTGCCGTCGGCGCTGATGGGTCCAACATCATCACAGTCAGTTCCTTTGCGGTTCTAGGAACCACCTTCATGAGGATTGCCGGACAAAATGATTTAACCGTCAGGAGTACAGGGCAAGCCACCAGGCGTCTGATCGACATGGCCTTCGTCGTGGACAAATCTGGTTCATTAAATTCCGTTTGGGCTCAAGTGCAGACCGCCGCCCAACAGTTTGTCAGCTATTTTGACGCCAATAACGATCGCATTTCCTTGGTTATGTTTTCCGGGAATACGATCCTGATGGACCCCATCAATACCAGTCGAGGATTTGATAAGACTACCATCAACGGCCATATTGCCGGCGCCACCACTACTGGGTTTACGGGAACGCCCGAAGGCCTGTATCAAGGCTGGGACCAATTGAGGCGTGTGCCCAATGGCAGTCAGTCTGGATTACGGATTATCGTGCTGTTTACTGATGGCGCACCAAATGCTTTTCCAGGCCAGTTTGATGTATCAAATCCAGGAGGGGGCACCGTCAACCGCGCGGGCATGATCCACACCAACGATTTCCCTTATGTGAATGGACAAGGGCAGGATAATCCTGAGGTTCAGGGGTTGCGTCAAATCTATGCAACAATTGCAAGCCCAGGATTGCAATGGGTCTCTCCGACGGATTCTAGCTATACATCCGGTACCAGCACCAATAAGCAACAAACCAATCCCAAGATTCCCAAATTGCCCCTTCAGAGCTATCATCCCAACCACTCTTCTGCGGGCATTCCCTTTTCGTTTAACCTCTACGACGCATCGCTTGCCGGACAACGGCCTCTGATCGGTCAGTCTGCACAGGGTTACACCACTCACGTCCAAAATGCCAACAACCCGGCTCGTAATCTTACCGAAATCATCGCCAATACTATCAAGAGTGATAACAGCGGGAGTTTTCCGATACAAATTTTTGCTCTGGCCTTGGCGATTTGCTGAATCAAAACGCCGGGATGGTGCCTGAGACCGGGTCCTCCATCCTGAAAAGAATTGCTAACGACCCTTCTTCTCCAGACTACAATTCCAATCAACCGGCCGGACAATACTTCTTTGCAGGCGACCCTGCCCAACTGAATTCTGCCTTTGAAGCTGTCCGCAACCAGATTGTCCGGTTGAGCCAATGATCTTGGGATCTCATTGTCCAGGTCAACTCTGACAAAAGGATTACTAGAAGTGCGAAACTCTCAATGGCCATTAAAACTGTTAGTCGCAGTTCTTTGACCTCCCGAACTTTGCCAGTACCCACTCACACGCCTCTTCCCGATTCTGGATTAAACCGTCCAATTGGGCATCTTCAGCTGCTTTTAAGATCTCTTTGAAGATCGGGCCAGGCTCATATCCTAATGCAACAAGATCGTCTCCTCGTAGAAAAAGATGGGGACGAATCTCCTCCGGCTTCAGCTCTCTTAACTTGTCTTGCGCATAGCTCCATAGTTCCAGGTTCCCGTGGCTGCCAAGGCAATCCAGTCGATGAAGTTCCAGATGTTCCTCAAAGCCATCCTGCCTCAAAAATCTCTTCAAGGTAGACGGTCTCATCTGAGGGAGATCCTTAAACTTCAGATGACCCTCGACCAGTCGAACAATTCTTTCCGTTTGTTTGTTCGTAAGTCGGAAACGATCACAAATTCTTGCCGCCATCCTCGCACCGACTGCACAATGATTGTTAAAGCGAATACGGTCTTTCAGCTCGAAAGTTGATGGCTTGCCAATGTCATGAAGCAGCACTCCCAGTGCCAGAGTGGCGGAGGGATATTCTTCAGATTGGTCGTCAGAGGAAGCCTTGCCCAATGCTCTTTTTCTTTGATCCATCAGTTCCAGCATCAATAATGTGTGGACCCAGACATCCCCTTCGGGGTGAAACTCGGGGGGCTGAGCAACCCCTTGCAGGTCGGAAACCTCTGGCAAAATCTGCCGCAGCAACAGGCATTCTTCCAGCAGTTTGATTCCGCTGGAAGCATACCCTTCCGTCAGAATCTTAATCAATTCCTCGCGAAGCCGCTCCCGGCTAACTTGCGATATTTGGGACGCTAATCTTTGTACAGCTTGCCTGGTCTCTGACTCCAACTTAAAATTGAAACGGGCTGCGAACCGCACGGCTCGGACTAATCGCAACTTGTCTTCCTGAAATCTTCGATCAGGGGGCCCGATGGTCCGAATAGTTCCGGCCTGAATATCCTTCCTGCCTTCAACAAAATCAATTACGGTTTCATCTAGCGGGTCATAAAGCAATCCGTTAATAGTAAAGTCACGACGCAATACATCAAGCCGTGGATCGTTGGTATAAACCACTTCTTCCGGATGGCGTCCATCCCGGTAGTCTCCGTCGGAACGGAATGTTGCAACCTCATAGGACCTGTCATCGATCACAACGACAATAATTCCGAATTGCTCGCCCACAGCGACGGTTAGGGGAAAGAGTTTCATCACCTGATCAGGGAGGGCACTGGTGGCAATGTCATAATCCTGAGGTGAATGGCCCATGACCAGGTCACGAACGCAACCGCCTACGAAATAAGCCGCATGGCCGGCTTGACGTAGACGCTTCACAATTTCAACTGCGCTTTCCTTCATTGGAACACTATATGTCTTTGAGCTGGATTGAACGCTTTCTCAGTTCTTGCAGGTTTGAGTCGTATCTTCTGGGCCTATCTTTCTTCTTCAATGTCTTTGAATCTCGCATCCACTCTTGCATTTGTAGATACGGATTGAAATCCAAACTTTTCGCGCACCTTATCCGCGGCTGCATAGAGTCGGCTCATCTTTTGTCGTTCCTCTTTTCTAAAAAGATGCTCCTGAGAATTGCCGTAACTCAGTGCACTTAACGAAACACCAAAGAGCCGAATCTTCACTTTCCCATTCCAGTTTTCCCTGTGCAGGCATAAGACTTTTTCAAGAATCTCTCGATCCAATTGCGAGGGTTCTCGCAGCGAGACAGCACGCGTGATGGTGTGGAAATCAAGATCGCGCAGTTTCAATGTTATGGTTTTGCAGAACATATGGTGCTCTCGAAGGCGATGTGCGGTTTTCTGAACCAAATGGGCCAGTGTGTTTTTTATTTCTTCTGGATCTGCGGTGTCTTGACTAAAAGTGTGCTCGTTACTGATTGACTTCGGCTCTTCATTAAAATCAAAATGGGGTGTATCCAGCCCGATCGATTTTCGATGCAGCCACACACCCCATTGGCCAAATGCTTGTGAAAGGAACTCTGGCTCCACGGCAGAAAGCTCGGCTACCGTGTAGATGCCCAGCTCTTGCAGACGTGTTTCGGCGACTTTCCCGATTCCAGGCAGTTTGCCAATTTTCAGCGGACCTAGAAATGTGGCTTCGTGACCCGAAAGGACATTGAGAATTCCGCGGGGCTTGGCCAGATCGGAAGCTACCTTGGCCACCAGCTTGGTTCTGGCTATCCCAATGGAGGCACTGAGCCCGGTCTTTTCTTGAATCTCGTTTCTTAAACGATGAGCCAGGTGAAAAGGTTGACCGTAAAGTCGCGTGGATCCGGCAAAATCCAGGAAGGCTTCGTCGATCGAGACCATCTGTACAACAGGGGTATACGACTGAAAGATCTGTTGGACCCTGTCCGAATACTCAGCGTACTTCTCCCGTCGCCCTGTCAGAAAGACAGCGTGGGGACAAAGCTTCTTGGCGGTCACCAGCGGCATGGCTGAATGAACACCATATTTCCTGGCTTCGTAGGAAGCAGCTGAAACTACCCCTCTTTGATCAGGCGAACCTCCAACGACGACGGCTTTGCCCTTCAGGCTGGGATCAAACACCTCTTCGACAGAGACGAAAAATGCGTCCATATCCACGTGGAAAAAGAGGGGTTGCAAGGAGTTCATCTGCTTATTGGATTTCGCGGCCAGACAAAAAGACTTTACAAACGATTGATTCATGATGCGTGAAAGGTTCCCCATTTTCACGTTTCTCGTATCACTCACCACGTGTCAGTATTTCCTCAAAACCGCAATCACTCTGCCCTGGATTGTCAAATCCTTCTCTTCGAGAAAAATGGGTTTCATCGCTTCGTTGGCGGGTTGAAGACGGATGGTACTATTCTTTTCCCTAAAGAATTTCTTGAGGGTTGCCTCATTGTTATCGATCAATACCACGACCGTGTCTCCGCTTTCGGCGGTTGAAACGTTCTCAACGACTACAAAGTCACCATGGCAGATGTGATCATCAATCATTGAATTCCCCATGACCTGAAGAACAAAAACATTCTCATTCCCGACAAATTCTTTCAGCGAGAAACTCTCGTTACTGGAAACAGCCTCCAAAGGCCGGCCTGCAGCAATGCGTCCCAGCAGCGGCAATCGAGTATCCTTTCTCTGTTGGGTTAACGAGAGCTCAGCACGATTCCGATACCGGCCTGCTCCTTGGACAGGACTTGTGTTCAATACTTCGATGGACCGGCTCCGGTTATGGTCACGCCGGATGAATCCCTTTCTTTCCAGATTACTGATATGTTTATGAATAGTTGCCAGCGATGAAAGGTGCAAACTTCTCCCAATTTCGTCGTAGCTAGGGCAATATCCATTCCCCTTGATAAATGAGTCCAGGAATGACAAGACCAGAAACTGTTTCTTGGTGAGAGGCATTCAGGTTTCGATTTGCGACTGGCAGTGCGATTGAGGTAAATCAGTCTTCTGATACATTTGAGATTCTAGGCGAAATAAAAGCGAAAAACCAGCCCTCCTGAGGTGAAAAGTATGACTCGAGTCTATCCCGCTGCTCCCATTTGTGCAGTTGGCGGCATTATTTTTGAGGAAAACTCCGTTCTGCTGACGCAAAGGCTCAAACCTCCAGGGCAGAACAAATGGTCCATTCCTGGCGGGAGGGTTCATTTGGGGGAAACACTTGAAGCTGCTGTGATTCGTGAGCTTTGGGAAGAGACTAGCCTGGAAGTCCGGCCTATTAGGATTGGGAAGGTCCTGGACCGGATCTCACGGGATCCTGATGGCAGGGTTTCTTTCCACTACGTGATTGTGGATTACGTTTGCCAGGTAATAAAAGGTGAACCCAAACGGGGCTCTGATGCTGCTGACGTTGGGTATTTCGAAATGAGTACATTGGACGCGCTCAATATGACAGAAGGAACTGCTGAAGTCATTCGCGAAGTATACGACAATTTGAACACCGGAAAGTTTTGAAAGAAGGCGAGCGGCCTGTGTTCAGCGCTCTAGAATCATTCGGTATGTCTTTAAGACCTGTTCTGCTGATTTCTTCCAAGAATACCTGCGAACTTGTTTTAGTCCCTTTTCTACAAGCTCAGACCTCAAATTCGTATCAAAGAGCAGATGCTTTAGCCCTTTGCTGACTTCAAAAACATTTTCAGGGTTAACCAGCATTGCGGCATCTCCCAAAACTTCCGGCAATGAAGATATGTTAGAAGTCAGGACCGGAGTGCCGTTGGCCATGGCTTCGAGTGGAGGAAGGCCAAACCCCTCATACAATGAAGGGAAAACAAAAATCTGGGCCGACTTGTAAAATACCTTAAGAGTTTCATAGGGAACATAGCCGAAAAAACGAACATCGTGCTGGACCCCGCTGCGGATAACCGTCCTGCGTAGAAACTGATGCTTAGAAAGTTCATCACCTATGATAACCAATTTAAGACTTTTCCATTTTTCATTATCTATTAACTCTGTCTTCAAAACTGAAAACGCTTCGATGATACGAGCGATGTTCTTGTGTGGCTTGATATTTCCGGCATATAACAGGAAAGGATCTTGAATCTGGTAGCGTTCCAGCACACGTTTTTGCTCCTCTGTATTGCTGGAAAGTACGGCTCGCTCATCGATGGCATTGTGAACCACCGTGATCTTCTCCTCGGGAACACCAAATAGTCGCATTATGTCCCTCTGAGTGGCCTCCGAGACGGTGAGAATGTGGCTGCAATGTTTGATGGCTCGTCGGGTTGTCCTGCGGGCAAGATCATAGGCCGACTTGGAGCTGGCATAATTGGGAAACAGAATATGCACGCAATCGTGGATCGTGATGACCGACTTGCAACTCAAATAACGGGGCGGACTGTAGTGAG
>JBGOVH010000463.1:0-3431 GCA_041478005.1 Terriglobia bacterium
AAAAGGAAAGACCTGGTTTCCACCCCGGTGTTTTTGGTGTTGGCGAGTGTCTGGAAGCGTTGGATACCCACGGGCTTGTACCGGACTAAGGACTTGAGCTTGGCCCTTTCAGTCATAACCCAAGCCGCCTTGGCAGAATCTTCTGAGGGAATTTGCTGGCGTTTGATCTCTCTGCTCAACTTTTTTGCCAGCCCCAAGATGGTCAGGTTATCCTTGGGCAAGCCCACAACCAGTTCGTCGTAACTTTTGATTTCGGCATCCACCGGGTTCTCTCTTTCAATCAACGGGAGATTGAATTGTTTGCTGAAGAACCGGTAAGACTGCAAACGGTTGTCCAATTGATAATTGTGAGTGCCAGGGTCTCGGTTCTCATGCCAGAGCAAGGAATCCTCTTTGCCATAGAGTTTGAAGACAGGTTTGATGGCATCGTAAATCAAAGGCTTCACCAGAGGAGCTCTGAAGCAACAGTCATCCTCGGCGTTGTAAGTCAGCAAAGTGGGACGAGGCGCCATCATGGCCGCCAGGTGAGTGAAGTCGACGTCAATGAAGAAATCTGCCGCGGCCTGCTCGACATCCCCTAGGTCACCATAAGCCCTAGCTTCAATTCGCTGAACCAACGAGGAGAAACCAGCGACAGGGTTGGCAACCCTAACCCGCTCGTCCAGTGAACTCAGAGTGATGGTCTGCCAACCTCCACCAGACAAGCCGGTCACGCCCAATCGGTTGCGGTCAACATTGGGATGCTCATAGAGATAGTCCAGCCCACGGCGCATCGCCAGGAAAAACAGACCCACTTCGTTGGCCCCCACCAGGTCAAGATGCGCCCCGAATGAATGCAGATTTTCGGTAGCTCCCAGTTCACCGAAAGCCAGCCACTCGAGATTCAAAGCCATGATGCCATGCTGGGCAAAATTGATGCATCGCTTTTGCTTGTATTCCACGGATTTTCCCGGCGCACCCACATGCCCGTTTACATTGATGATGGCGGGGACTTTGCCTTGCAGGTTCTCAGGTTCATAAAGGATAGCGGTCGACTGAAACCCCGGCACAATCTCATAGCGCAGTTTCCTCGTCCGGTAGCCTTTTCCGGAAGGGATCGTTCCCAAGTCTTCAAATTTTGGCGGCGAGTTCACCCATTCCTTGGGCCACCCATGAAAAACCACATCGTTCAACAAATGCTCCCGAAGTCGCTTGGCTTCAGCCGTCCATTGCTCAGCAGATTTGGGGGCAGGCGGCTTGGCGACATGATTCAACAGATACTGCTTCAACTGGAACAAGGACACGCTGGGCGATAAGATCTCTTCGCCCAAGATCACTCCCACCTGTTTAGGTTCGCTTTGGGGATAGATAGGCTTTGTGCAAAGAAAATTCGCGATCAAAAGGAAGAGTAAAGTCAGCAGTAGTTTGAGTCTCATGAATACGGCTCCTCGGTCGAATGGATTTTGAAGCAAGGGTACTATACGTCATGAGGTGAATTGGGAGCAATCTTGTAGTGAAGTCAGAGCCTATTTGGGTTCCGTCTCGGGGCAAGGAAGGCAAAACTGCTTTTCGATTGGAGAGCTTTGAATCGTCGAAGCGTCCGCAAAACGAATTGCGGAATCGTCCGCTCATGATGACGCAAAACTCGCCTGTCTAGTTCGTGCCTCATAGTCTGGACTTGTTCTCGCGTGAAGAGCAAATCGCCTCGGGAAACTCGATGCAACTCGCCCGGTCCCCACTTGGCCTGCATGAGTCCGGCGGGAAAGTGCAGGTTGGAACTCAGCAGCAGATGCCCAATTTCGTGTGCCAAGGCGTGGCCCAAGATTTGCTCTCGCGTGACTCCTCCCTGAGCCCATTCTTCCACCACAGGGTAGAAGATGCAGGCGTGAACGCCACCCTGCTCGGAGGGCAGCGCAAATCCCATATGGGAGTCGCGAAAACCGGCGCGAGCCAGACCGCGCTGTGCCAGTATTCTGATCACGAAACCCATCTACTGGCCTCTCTCTCCGACCGATTCAGACTCGAGTCCCGAACCTGAGCGTAATTGTAAATGCGCACGTTGATTTTTGATTCCGTCGCTCCTGGAAATGTTGTAACCGCTCTGGCGATTCCAGGCAAGCTAACGATTAATGCAAGACTGAAGACCGAGAAATTTTGGGAGAGTTGGTTCATTGCAATTACCTCGCTCAGATGAAACTTAGACATAGGTTTGAACTGGCAGGGACCGAACCCCGTATCGCCAGAGATCTTTTGACAGTGATACGCTAGTTGCTGGAAGAAGATTACGCGCCGAGGAGCGCGCTCGCCGCCCATGCAAGGTGGAGCGGGCGCTCCTGCGCACGCTGGGATGCTCTCAGCGGGGCTTCTGCATCCTTAACTAAGGTATTACCGCGACAGCCCGATTTGTCTTTTCTCTGCCCAGACCAGCGTCGCCTTCATCTATCTAAGCGAGAATCGCATCAAGAAAGTACCAGACCACTGGACCAATTCTTCATCCTGCGTTTATTAGATTTGAGCCCACCTCATGGCAACCTTGAGTCTTGGGACAGCACATCGCTTGTCACACGGTCGTTCCCGCCAAGCGCCTGATGTCGTTGGAACAGTAGTAGTGGACTGGGAATGTGAGACATTCGAATGTCTAAACCCTAGATCCCGCGGTGAAGCGCGGGGTTAATGCTCGTTCATGCATAATCCAGGCTAGTAATTTTGAGAGCTGTTGATGGTCCCTAAGAAGAAGTGCCCCTTTGACTCCCTGCAGCAGTGATATAATTGGTGGCAGCTTTGTTCAGAAAATCAAAGCAAGAGGATTCGATGACAACGCCGCCTCCCCAGGAAGTTACCGAACTGTTGCAGTCGTGGAGCAGTGGCGACGAGGCCGCCCTGGAAAAGTTGATCCCTCTAGTCCATCAAGAACTCCACCGGCTGGCCAAGCGATACATGGGTCGAGAGAATCCCGGCCATACTCTGCAAACCACTGCGCTGGTTAACGAAGCTTACTTGCGTCTCGTAGATTCCAGTCAGGTGCCTTGGCAGAACCGCGCTCACTTCTTTGCCGTCTCCGCCCGAATCATGCGGCGCATCCTGGTGGATTTTGCGCGTTCCCGCCAGTACCTGAAGCGAGGAGGAGAAATCCACCAAGTCTCAATCGAAGAAGCGGCTATGGTCTCTCAAGAGAGAGATGCAGACTTTATCGCGGTCGACGATGCGCTAAATACTCTGGCCTCGATCGATCCGCGTAAGAGTCAGATTGTGGAATTGCGATTCTTTGGCGGGCTGAGTGTGGAAGAAACTGCGGAAGTGTTGAAAGTGTCTCGTCGCACGGTCCTGCGGGAATGGAGCCTGGCTCAAGCCTGGCTCCACCGCGAGCTGAAGGGTTGAAGCGCTAGAAGAAAGGAGACCACCAAGACACCAGGGCACAGAGAATGGAAGCGAAGACTTATTTATGAGCTCAC
>JBGOVH010000399.1:0-3856 GCA_041478005.1 Terriglobia bacterium
CCCACTCAATCCCCAATTGGTGGTGCCGTCAGAACCCGGGATCCTGGGGGATTCTTTGAAATAGTCCACCAGGTGGGCCACAATATGAGTGGCGCCTGCCTGTTTGGCAAAACGGAAATTATCAGATGTCAACATGTGACGGTAAAGGCCAAGCCCTAACTTCATGGTCTCCTTCTCGATCGTTTGGTAGTGGCCAAACAAATAACAGGATGCACAGGATGGGCAAGATTAGGAATCTACATGACTCTCATGAAACTAAATCTGTGGCACGTAGTAGCCGTTTGACTCTGCGGTTTTGGAGCCTGCGTATCGTGTCCCCCAAGATTCAAAGCCGCAGACACCCAAACTGGGAACGCTATTTTTTGCTTGGATCTGTGTCGCCGTATTTATGGAATCGAGTACTAAGTCAGATCCTGCTTCAAATCAATCTGCCGGGAAGAGTCGATGATCATCCAAACAAGACCGGAGACGATGCCGGTGCATCCGGCGATTTGTAGAGCCAGCTGCCAGCCTACTTGCGAGATGAGCCAGGGGAAGGCGATGGTGCCAATGGCGGCCCCCAGGTTTCCTGTACCATTCATGAACCCTCCAACAATGGCAGGCCCGCGACGCGTAATGTCAATCACGGTTGCCCAGAACGCTGGCGCCGCCACATATTGCAACCCTGCTGCTAGCGCGAAGATAATAGCTGAGGTAGTATTGTGTCGTATGATGGGCGCCAGCATGCAAAACAGTCCGGCAACCGCAATGGCAAGCAGAGGGACTGTACGCCTTCCCCAGGGACTGCCCCACCTCCGGACTGCGGCATCACATAGGATTCCCCCCAGCAATGATCCGATCGCCCCAGACACGTAATTAAAAGAAGTGAGAACGGCGGAATAGAAATCGCCCGCTCCGCGCACTTCTTTGAAATAAATGTAAAACCATGTAAGGAAAACAAACCCAGACAGGCCGTAGAAAAATTCACTAAGGCAGAGCATATACACATTGCGAGATCGTGCCAGCCGCTTATACCAATCCAGATCGACTCTCTCAACATGCAGCTCTTCCTTGTCAGATGCGATGAGTTGTAGTTCTGTTTCAGAAACCTCTTTGTGTTGGGAAGGTTCATCGGATGCGCGCCACCACCACCAAAGAGTGACAACCAGAGTAATGATGGCGGAAGACAAGAAAGAATAACGCCATCCATAATGGCTGACGATCAACGCAATGAATACCGGCGTGAAAGCGCCCCCCAGGTTGGATCCGGTGTGGATGAATCCGCTGGAGATAGCCCGCTCACTGCGTCGTACCCAATTTGCCAGTGCCCGGGCGAAAGTTGGGTAAGCGCAGGCCTCGGAAAGTCCCAGCATGAATCGCAAAGTTACCAGGACGGCTTCGATGTTTAAAGTGTGTCCAAAAAGGTCCTTTCGGATGCAGCCTGCCACTGCGGTCAGTACCGCCCAGGCGATGCCGGCTGCCGTCAAGACTCGATGAGGACCAAAACGGTCGGCTAGCCAGCCACCCGGCACCAAGCCAAAGGCGTAACCGAAAAGAAATGCACTCAGGATGTTTCCCAGGGACTGGGCTGACAGCCCGAATTCGGTGGCGATGTAGGGGGCTGAAACCGAAATGTTGACGCGATCGACGTACAGAACAAAAGCGACCGCGCATAAGATTCCGACAATATGCCAGCGGAAACGCGCCGGGACGGATGTATGGGTGATTGCAACAGGGTTCATTAAGAGAGGGGCTTCCCGAAACTCAAAGAAGAAGAAATTTACATGGATTCGCAGTTAAAAGATAGTCGTTTCCCACTGATGGGGTAATGCCTCAGTTACGTGAGGAATCTTTGGTAGCCACGACTAACGCGCTGGTTGCGTTTGTCGTGGGCAGTTGTACTGTGGCCAGGGAAAGCCCACGATGAATGCAGAAAGCGCATTCATCGTGGCTACCAGTGCCACGCGATTGCCCCCGTAA
Organism: Terriglobia bacterium; assembly: GCA_041478005.1. GTDB lineage: Bacteria > Acidobacteriota > Terriglobia > Versatilivoradales > Versatilivoraceae > JBGOVH01. The sequence goes on from JBGOVH010000399.1 coordinate 1,960, forward strand.
CGGAGGCATTACCTGATGGGTTCGAAGTCTACTCACTTCCGTAAACTGTCTTGATCTGGAGGAAGATTTCCTGCTCGTGTTGGGCCTCAGCTGTCTGTTTCAAGCTCAAATAGGCCCTGGAGAGCAGATAATGCGGTGCAGCATCTGCGGGCTCAATCTCAGAAGCAGCCTTTAGTTCTGCTATGCCTTTTAACAGCTCCCCGTTTTGAATATACAATTTTCCAAGGTTCAAACGGTTGCTGGCAAGTTTCGGATCTAATGAAGCAGCCTGCTCCGCGTAGCGAATTGCTTCAAGCAAATTGTCCTTTTTCAAAGAAATGCTGGAGAGGCCCTGTAAGGGCCACGCATAGGCCCCCTTTTGCGAAGCGGAAAGGGACGCCTGGTATTCCGCTTTTGCCTTTTCCAAATCGCCCTTCAGTTCAAACAGGTACCCCAGATGATAGCGTGATCGGTAATCATTCGGGTTTTTCGCCAAGGCTTGCTGAAAGAGTTCGATCCCCTTGTCAAGTTGCTCCAGATTCTTTGCGACATAGCGGCCAAGGTAGTAGTAGGGCAATGAGTCTTGCGGCCGGGTGATCATCACCCAGCGCATTTCATCTTCAAAAAGTTTAAACTGATTGATTGAAAGATAACCCAGGCCAAGTTGCTCGTGGGCTGGAACGGCGTTAGGGCTAAGGTCAACGGCAGTCTCAAATTGCCGTACCGAAGCGATGTGCCTTCCTTGTTTGAAATCTATCAAGCCTGACCAGAAGAATCCGATCCCATGGTGAGGCAGGAGATTCTTGAGGCGGGAAGCCAGTCCTTGAGCCTCATCCCATCGTCCCGCAACGGCTAGGCCCTGAGCCTGATTGCAAATGGAAAAGGCATTTGGGCTGGACTCCAAATCAAAGGAAGCACAAACCGATCCTGCCATAAGGTCGTCTTTGTCGGAGGGGATCGCCATTCCACCGCCGGAAGACGGGCCCCCTTGGCCCTGGAGGGCTGGAGCCACGAATGAAATTGTGATGGAAAGCAGTGAGAAGCACAGTCTCACTGCTGAGACACAATAGCGCAAAGGAAGAACCCTATAAAGAATACGCGACCGAATTTATGAAACGAAGCACTTAGTAGTATAGTTGCGCCATCAACGTTAACTTCATTTCGTCGCTTCGAAGCCTTGCAAGCCTTTTGCAACCATTTCTTCATTCAGTTCGACACCCAGGCCGGGGGCACTCGGAAGGTCCATCCGCCCGTTGTCAATTGCAGGTTCAGGTGAAACCAAGCTCTGACGAAGCGGCGAGTCATAAAGGTGCGGCGAAAGGAACTCGAAAAACTCGGCATTAAGGGTGGAAGCTTGGAAATGCCGTCCACAAGCGGCGGTGATGCCGGTTTTCCAGCCGTGAGGAATAACCTGGACCCCGTACATTTCAGCCAATTCGGTAATGCGCCGGATTTCGGAAAGTCCGCCGCAGCGGTTAATATCAGGCTGAACAATGGCCACTTTGCCGGTTTGAATCCATTCGTGGATTTCCCAGCGAGTGGCAGCCTGCTCGGCGCCGCAAATGCGGATGCCGGTACTCTGGGCCAGGCGCGCATGGCCGTGAAGATCGTCATGCTGAAGCGTCGCCTCGGCAAAGTAAATGTTGCAATCCTCAATGCGGTCGAGTACCCATTTGGCGGCATGCCAATCGCGCCAGCGGTAACCAAAATCAATCATCATCGTGATGTCGTCACCCAGCATTCGCCGGCCTTCTTTGATGGCCTCAACCAGTTGACGATCTGTGACCAGATCGAAAAACAGGACCTCCATCTTGACTGCTCTAAATCCGATCTTGATGGCTTTGGCGAACAGGTCTTGCGTAATGTCCATCATTTGTGTGAGAGTCCGTCCTTGCGGCAGGCCCTGGAATATCGTGGC
>JBGOVH010000484.1:0-3289 GCA_041478005.1 Terriglobia bacterium
CAGGGTGCGAGTAGTTAGTTCGTTATACGCTCAATGGAGGGCTGAGCTCTGCCTATTGGTGTCAACTTAAGCCAAATTGAACCCCAAAGGGGTTGAATGTGAATAGCCACGGGCGGAGCGCTAACGGAGGTTGGGTCAACGTCCAGCTGTTTCAAGAGAGGCTATCATGCCAATGACTTTCTCAGGATTTTCTGCGGAGGTTTTGCGCTTTTTTCGGCAGTTGAAGCGGAATAATAACCGGGAATGGTTCCTGGCGCACAAAGAGATTTACGAGAAAGAAGTGAAAGCTCCCATGGTTGAATTGGTTCTTGCGCTGGGAGCGGAGTTGCAAAAGTTTGCCCCTGAAATGGTGACTGACCCGAAACGGGCGATTTACCGGATTTATCGCGATATCCGCTTCAGCCATGACAAGACACCTTACAAGACTCATATCGCAGCAATCTTCGCTCCTCGGGGAATTCCCAAGCACGCTGGAGGCGGCTTTTATTTCCATGTTTCACCTCAGGAACTATTGATTGCGGGCGGTGTTTATATGCCGGGTCCCAAAGAGCTGCTGGAAATTCGCAACCACATTTCAATCCACAGAGCCCGGCTTCGAAAGATCATAGAAGATCGCCAATTCAAAAAACATTTTGGCGCCTTGGACGGTGAGAAACTGTCGAGAATTCCTAAGGGTTTTCCGGCAGACCACCCGGCAGCCGATTTGCTGCGTCATAAGCAATTTCTTGTCAGTGTGACAGAACCATCAGAGCTGGCGTTGGGGCCCGAGCTGCTTCCAAGAGTGACCCAACACTTCCGTGCTATGACACCCCTGGTACAGTTTCTGAATAGTCCGTTAAGAGAGCCTGTAAAAGGTGTTGCCTCAATTCATGAGGAGATCTAGAAAGATTCCTGAAACCGCCATGCCTGCTTCAGGCTCTCCCTGGCTGGGGAGAGGGGAGACCTAATCTCCCCCTAACTAATCTCCCTGAAGCTGTGAAAGAATTCTCGAGTCAGCGGGGAAGGTCGTCCGTCTTAGATCGTCCCCCCTTTTCCAAGGGGGGACTGCCAGGCGCTACTCAATTTTTTCACACCTCCCCTCTCCCTTAGGGTCCCTTGGAGAGAAGGTGCCTGAAGGGCGGAGTCGACGGAAATCAATTTGATATCGCGGCGGCTTCCTGAATGATCCGATCATAAACCTGTCGGGCCTTATTGTAAGCCTCTTCTGCCTCTTTGAGCTCCCCTTCACGAATTCTGGGTCGCTTCATTTCCCAACATCGATCCACGGCACGCCGGCACCACTCAGCGCTTGCTTTTGAAGCGCGAATAGGCGTTCCGCCCAATGTAACGAAAATGGGGTTGGTGTGAGCGCTGGGAAGTATTCGGAGAGCAATCCAACTGGATTTCTTAATGGAATAGTTGAAAGCCAGGTCCTTCCATTTCCCGTCCGCTAAGATTTCCGATTTGGCGACGGACTCGCCATTGACGATCAATTCTACCGGAACTTTCTGCGTTTTCCCAATGCGGGCGCGCTCGATGTGCCAATAGGGCGGCTGATCGAGATCACGTGATGCGATGATGGCGCCTACGCCATCCTGTTCGTCCGGAAGGAAAGCCACCGCCTTGCCTGTGATCTTGAGCGTTTGTGGCCCGTCGATAGCCAACTCGCTGTTGTGTGTGCCCAATTCAAGTTGGTTGATTCTAAAATCGATCAGATGAGACCCCCCTTCCGAAACATAACTCCTTCCCCGGCGAATCTGATCCACGTACTGATCAAAATCCAGAGGTCCATCCAACTTGGCGTAGCTGCGGGCCAATCCGACCCGATCATCAAAGATGCAGGGGAAATCGGTCTCACCGCTGATCCGTGTGCGGAACCCCGCATTGAGAGTGTGGTACCACATGTTGAGTTCCCACAAGACCGGGGTGTCGCCAGCCGAAAAAAAGTCTACAGCATTGTGAGCGACCGTAACGATATACTCATTGGCTCCAATCCCGTCCATCTTGGGCATCACATAGTTCGGAACACTTGTTACTGGCTCCATCGGTTCCAGCCCCCAGCCCGAGTGAGCGTAGCCAACGGCGCCCCCTTGCTCTCTGGCCCATTTCAACACGGGTAAAGTCCAGCTGGGCCATTCCTCAATCTTGCTGGTTCCGGGATAGTCATCCTCCTTCAACCGAAGCAAGCAAACATGACCAGCATGCGAGGAAGGAAAACCGGACACCTCTACATCAAAACGCAAGATGTTTTTCTGATTGGAAAGGGGATGAACTTTTCCCGTAAAGAAAGTCTTCTGGTGGTACCAGCACGGTCCCCAGGCCAGAGCACAAGCAACGTTCAGATCCTCGCCCAAAGCCTGCCGCCACATGTGCTCCGGCCGAACGCCCTCCTCAGGGCTTTCGTAGTGACTGCATCCCGCGGCATGCACGTGATGATCGGCGCTGTACCAGCCAAGCTTGGCCATATGGACCCAGCGTTTGAGTTGAAAGTCCACTTGAATGGACTTCATATTCGATGGAACCGTGATGCGCTTCATTTGCGGGATGTATTCTGGCCCTCGTGTGAACGCCACATCGTAGGTCCCGGGGGGAAGATACACGTGTTCCCCGTCGGCCCGATAAATCTGGGGATGGAAGAAGAAATCAGGATACTCATCACTGCCTGTCAGCCTTCGAGAAGGCAGCGGATAGATTCCCACCAAACGCTTGACCTCGGATGCCGGCTCTTTTGATCCATGCCTTCCTTCTTCCCAGTTTCGCCGGCTCGCCAGAGTCAACCGGTAATCTTTAGGGAAGGGCTGCTTCTCAGGATCATCGACGATTCTTTCAATTCCATCGGTAATGACAAATCCGGCCATCGTGGGAGATCCATCATCGTCCTTGATCCTTAGAACCACTTTCACAGAAGGCTGGATGTCAAACAGGATATCAACTGCATTGCGGAATCCGATGTCCTGGGTCCCGTGTCCCACGTGGAAACCGATCTTGGCTTCTCGCTGCCCCACCTCCCTGCTATAGATCTGTAGAACGGCATACTCCAGTTTCGTCCCGGAAAGGTTTCTCAGGAGCGGGCGACGGCCATACATATAGAGTTCCAGAAACCGGTTGGCCACCTGACCGGGAGAGAGCACATTTTCCTCTTTGGCTTGCGGCTCCCCGCTGGAGCGATGGAACAAAGGCTCCGTATTCGGACTTTGAACCTCCAACTGAGACGTAATGGTGGCATCATTATGCACTTTAACCAGAAAGCTCTTCCAGCCTCCTTGAATCAATTCCGCTTTGGCGGGTCCCCGCTGGACCTTGACGCGAG
>JBGOVH010000559.1:0-2853 GCA_041478005.1 Terriglobia bacterium
ATTCTCAATGAGCTCCTTCATGATGGTTTTCAACCGCTCTTCAAACTGACCGCGGTACTTGGTGCCGGCCACGATCAGTGAGAGATCCAATGCTAGAATTCGCTTATCTGCCAGGTAGCTCGGCACCTCGGCGCCGACGATCCTTTGCGCTAAACCTTCCACGATGGCCGTCTTGCCTACTCCGGGCTCACCGATCAAGACCGGGTTATTTTTAGTTCTTCGGCACAAGATTTGGACGCAGCGCTCCAGTTCTGTTTCCCGGCCAACCAGTGGATCGAGTGCGTTTTCAGATGCGAGCTGGGTCAGGTCGCGGCTAAACTCGGAAAGCAATGGTGTTTCTTTGGACCGGCTAGCAGGCTTCTCGCTCTGAGTTTTGTTGAGTTCTTCACGAATGACACTGAGGCGCAAGCCTCGCTCATGCAGGATCTCTGCAGCCAGGCAACGGTCTTCGCGCAAGATGCCGAGCAGCAAGTGTTCGGTCCCAATGTGCCGATGACGCAACCGCTCCGCCTCGTCGGCGGCAAAAGCAAGAATCCGTTTGCATTCAGCACTGAGAGGCAGGTCGATAGAAGTGGATACTTTTTCCCGAATGACGGTCCGTCCTTCAATTTCCTTCTTGATGTTTTCAATCGAGGAGTGGGAGCGCAGGAAACGGTTCGTAAGACTCTTATCCTCGCGCATCAATCCCAACAGAAGATGTTCTGTCTCAATCGACGGGCTGCCAAACTGGCTGGCTTCGTAACGGGCGAAAAAGATAACCCTCCTCGCCTTTTCGGTGTATCGTTCAAACATAGTTTTTGCTGATTTCGTGCAAGAACCCGTTCTCTAATCTCAATAAACGGTTACAACTAGAAGCTATCTTAGCATTGTGGGTTGCCAAGATGGAAGTAAGATTTTTTTCCCGCTGAATTTTCTGAAACAAACTAAAAACCACTTCACCGGTTTGATGATCCAGGCTTCCCGTAGGCTCGTCTGCCAAAACTAAAGTGGGTTTGTTGATCAACGCCCTGGCAATGGCGACTCGCTGCTGCTCCCCGCCGGAGAGCTCCCCGGGACGGTGATTCAGCCTCTTCCCCAATCCAACGAGTTCCAGCATACGCACACCCTCACTATCGGCTGTTCGATCTCCCGAAATTAGCCTGGGCATCAGGACGTTTTCCAGTGCCGTAAATTCCGGTAAGAGATTGTGAAACTGAAAGATAAATCCTACTGAATAGCGCCGGAACTTGGCCAGGTCCTGGTCACTTAAAGCAAAAGGATCGGTCTCGCCAAATTGAACAGTACCGCTAGTGGGACGATCCAAAGCCCCCAGGATATGCAACAAAGTGCTTTTTCCTGACCCCGACTCTCCGGTGATGGCTACCATTTCGCCTGGGTATACTATCAGATTAACCCCCTGCAGAATCTCCAGCGGTTCGTTGACGCCAGAAAAAGTCTTGGTGAGACCAACGGCCTTGACTTGCGCCCCAGAGACCTTTCCGGTGAAAGGTTCAAACATGACTATTCATACCTCAATGCCACCACCGGATCGAGCTGGGCGGCGCTTTTGGAGGGATAGAGGGTTGCCAAAAAACTGATTGCAATTGCCGCAAACGCCACCATGAGACCATCGATGGGGCTAGTTTTGAACGGAACATGGGAAATAGAGTAGACGTCCGTTTCCAACCGAATCAATTGATACTTATCGCAAACCCAGCAGGTCCCATAGCCCAGGATATTTCCAAGTAAAGCGCCAACCACGCCGATCACCAGGCCCTGGCACATAAAAATCTTTCGGATTTGCTTCGGCGTGGCGCCCATAGACATGAGCACAGCAATATCCCGATTCTTTTCCATGACCATCATGATAAGAACAGTAATGATATTGAGCGCCGCCACAAAGACAATCAAGCCAATCGTAATCACCATCACCAGCTTCTCCAGTTGCAGTGCATGGAAAATGGTTCGATATTGCTCCTGCCAATCCTTCGTAACGTACCCATCACCGATGACTCTCTTAATATCTTCCGAAATCCTTTTCACCTGGTAGATGTCGGTGACTTGGCACTCAATGAGTGATACCAGATGCCCCGAGCCCACTACCTTTTGGGCTGATCGCAGAGAAGTAAAAACCCAGCCCGAATCAAAGTCAGCCAGGCCCGAAGAAAAAATAGCCACAACCTTGAACGGCCGTCGCAGCGGCAGATTTCCCAGAGGCGACAGAGTTCCTTCGTCACTGAGGATACTGATGAAATCCCCGACAAACGTTCCTACTCGCTTTGACAGTTCCGTACCAATTGCGATTCGATCTTTGACAGGATCATCCGGAGGAGCTGCCAGATCTCGAATACTGCCTTGCTGAATGTCAAAAAACCCTTCGGACAAAAGATTGTTGTCCTCGACAGCCATTCCTTTTAACATGACTCCCTCATTCCTGCCAGCACTCAAAAGCACTGCCTGATAAAGGGCGGGTGCAGCACTGCGAATTCCCGCCACCGTCCTTATTTTTGAAACCAAGCTGGGATAGTCAGCGATCCCGTCTTTGACTTGAACAGGGAGAACGTTAATATGCGAGGTCCCGCGTAGTAGCTTGCTTTGCAAGTCCTCGCGAAATCCCGCGCTGATGGACAGAGCCACAATCAAAGCCATAACGCCAGCCGTGACACCCACGATGGAAATAATCGTAATGATAGAGATAACTGCTTGTTTGCGCTTCGCTTTAAGGTAGCGCAAGGCAACAAACAGCTCAAATCTCATAGGCTTCTCTTTTTTCAGGTCGCAAGTGAGGGAAAAGGATCACATCCCGGATGGAGCGAGAATTAGTAAAGAGCATAGTCAACCGGTCAATACCAATCCCTTCACCGGCAGTGGGAG
>JBGOVH010000236.1:0-5115 GCA_041478005.1 Terriglobia bacterium
ACCCTGATCCTGCAGAAGAGCAAAGCCAATTGGAATATTTTGCATGAACACTCTTCGCCATTGTGAATTCACTGTTTGGGGCATTTATCTGCTCTTAGACCAGCCATGGTGCCCCGGTAATTAGCGCCCTGCTAGAACCTCCACAAACCCATCGATCAGAGTCGGAATCGCTACCGGAATCGCCGTCGCTATCGCTTTCGTCTCTCGCGAACTCATCGATCGCGATCCCGATCCCTCCCAACCCCTGCCGACCATAGCTCGAGAACGCAATATTTTGTGGGTCGCCAAAAGGTTTATCCAATATTTTGTGGAAAGTTGCAATTTATCCCTTGACAAATGAGTCGATGTGGCTAGAATGCCTCCTACACTCGTGGGGAGAAGGGTTTACGTGGAAATTATTCTTTCTATTGGCCTTCCGGAGTTGAACCTCCTGGAGGCTGATGAAAGAGACGGGTTGTCAATTAAGTTTATTGTCAAGTTTCGCTTTGCCTAAGGTAAGGAGGCGCTACAATGTTACTGAAGGAAAGATCAGAAAGAGGCGAGGTAACAGCTTTGGCTCCAAGTCGCTTGCTAGAAGAAAAGCTTCTCCATTTTAAAAGGGTTTTCACTAAACCCGGCGTGCACCCGTTTGACCAAATCAAATGGGAAAAGCGGAAATCATCCATAACCAACGAAAAAGGTGAAGTCATTTTCGAGCAGCCCGATGTGGAAGTCCCTTCAACCTGGTCCATGCTGGCAACAAATGTTGTGGTTTCGAAGTATTTCCGCCGGTCCAGTGACGGCAGCGGCCGCGAGACCAGTGTCAAACAGCTCATTGGCAGAGTGGTTGAGACGATTTCCAGGTGGGGACGCGAGGGTGGCTATTTTGCCAGTCCTGAGGAAGCCGACACTTTTGAATCTGAGCTTTGCCACTTGTTGGTTGAACAAAAGGCCTCCTTTAACAGCCCGGTATGGTTTAACTGCGGGATCGAACCGAAGCCGCAATGTTCGGCGTGCTTTATCAACTCAGTGCAGGACCGCATGGAGTCGATCCTTGATTTGGCCAAGACGGAAGGAATGCTCTTTAAGTGGGGCAGCGGCACGGGGACAAATCTTTCAGTGATCCGATCTTCTAGAGAGCTACTTTCCGGAGGAGGACAGGCTTCAGGGCCTGTTTCCTTCATGAAGGGCTTCGACGCCTTTGCCGGTGTCATCAAATCTGGCGGGAAGACGCGTCGTGCCGCCAAAATGGTGATCCTCAATGTGGATCACCCTGACATTGTGGACTTCATTACTTGCAAGGAACAGGAAGAAAAGAAAGCCTGGGCGCTCATTGAATCCGGATACGACAGCTCATTTAATGGGACGGCTTATAGTTCCGTCTTTTTCCAGAATTCTAATAACAGTGTTCGCGTAACTGATGAATTCATGAAAGCCGTCATTGAAGACAAACAGTGGTCAACCAAGGCCGTGACCACAGGCCAGCCTATGGACACTTATCGCGCTCGGGATCTGCTCCGCATGATGGCTAAGTCAGCCCATGTTTGCGGTGACCCGGGCATGCAATACGATACAACCATCAACGACTGGCACACCAGCGCCAACACCGCCCGCATTAATGCTTCCAATCCGTGCAGCGAGTACATGTTTTTGGACGATACGGCCTGCAATCTCTCCTCGCTGAACTTGATGAAGTTTAGGAAACCTGATGGCGATCTCGACGTCGAGACGTTTAAGCATGGGGTTCAAGTCATGATTGCCGCGCAGGAGATTCTTGTGGATAACGCCAGCTATCCAACTCCTGCTATCACTAAAAACAGTTATCTGTTCCGACCTCTGGGCCTTGGGTATGCGAATCTGGGAGCCCTTTTGATGTCACTGGGTCTTCCTTATGACAGCGAAGGAGGCAGGGCCTATTCGGCGGCTATCACCGCATTGATGTGCGGTGAGGCCTACCACACCTCCGCCATGATTGCTGGAGACCGGGGACCCTTTGCCGAATTCAATACCAATCGGAACCCAATGCTGCGGGTAATCCGCAAACACCGCGCTGCAGTCGGCAGAATTAATCCATCTCATATACCAGCAGACCTGCATGGCGCAGCCCAGAAATGTTGGAATGACGCTTTGGCACTGGGTGAAAAGCACGGCTACAAGAATTCTCAGGTAACCGTGCTCGCTCCAACCGGGACTATCGGATTTATGATGGACTGCGATACCACTGGCGTTGAGCCGGATATTGCCCTAATCAAGTATAAGAAACTGGTGGGGGGTGGACTGCTCAAGATCGTCAACCAGACCGTACCTGAAGCCTTGCGCCGTTTAAAATACAACGATGCTCAAATTAACGACATCATCAAATATATCGATGAAAATGAGACGATTGAGGGCTCTCCTCATCTTAAAGAGGAACATCTGCCGGTTTTCGACTGCGCCTTCAAACCGCTCAATGGTGTCCGCTCCATTCACTACTTGGGGCACTTGAGAATGATGGCAGCCGTTCAACCTTTCCTCTCCGGAGCTATTTCAAAAACGGTCAATATGCCGGAGGAAAGCACCGTTGAAGAAATCGAAGAGGCCTACATTGAAGCATGGAAACTGGGTCTTAAGGCACTGGCAATTTATCGAGACGGTTCCAAGCGGTCTCAGCCTTTGAATACCAGTCTTAAAGAAGCCAAGCAAGCCGAGGCCGGCAAGCCCATTCGCCGGAGACTGCCGGATGAACGCCAGTCTATTACTCACAAATTCAGCGTGGCCGGGCACGATGGTTACATTACGGTAGGAATGTATGATGACGGCAAGCCTGGAGAGATTTTCGTCCGGATGGCTAAGCAGGGGTCAGTGGTTTCTGGCCTGATGGACACCCTCGCAACCGCGATCTCGGTGGCGCTCCAGTACGGAGTCCCGATGAAGGTAATGGTGGACAAATTCAGTCACAGCCGCTTTGAACCTTCGGGGTTCACCAACAATCCACAGATCCCGATTGCCAAATCGATTGTGGACTATATCTTTCGCTGGCTGGGTCAGAAGTTCCTTACCAACAAAGAACAGACTCAGTCAGAAGCTGCGCCTCAAGCCAGTGTGAGTCAAGCTGGCGCCATTGAGGCTCACGAGCGACAAGTCTTCCAAACCCAGGCGGATGCCCCTCCCTGCCCAGAATGCGGCGCCATCATGGTCCGCAACGCCGCTTGTTACAAGTGTCTCAACTGCGGCACAACGAATGGGTGCAGTTAGGCTAGTCGAGTTCTAGCTGCAAAAATGTTAGCTCCGCTGTACAGCTCGGTGGAATATGTGGTCCGTTGCGCGTTTTTTCAGCGTGTGCAGAGCGCCCGCTCCACCCCAGGGACTTAGTGATCCGAACTTTGCACGGAAAACTGGTCAGCAGCACTCACTGAAGCAAGAAAGGCAGCCTCGCAGAGGGCTGCCTTTTTTTTGTGAACTTTACTCCTACCCATGAGGCCATATCGGAACGCCGCCCATGCCCTAACCGCCAACTTTCAACAGGACGGGCTCGATCGGCGATTGAATCTCTTCGATGCCACGATGATCATCGTGGGCAACATCATTGGAATTGGCATCTTTACCACAACTGGGCTAATTGCCGAGGCTCTTCCTGACCCAAGAATGATCATCGCCGTTTGGGTTATTGGAGGACTCTTGACTTTTTTTGGGGCCCTGACATATTCCGAACTCGGGGCAGCTTTGCCTCACGCGGGTGGTGAATATGTCTATCTGAGGGAAGCCTACGGCCCAATGCTCGGCTTTCTCTGCGGATGGACTTACTTCTTGGTGATTAATCCGGGATCCATCGCGGCTATGGCCATTGGGTTGATCCATTATTTGCAGCCCTTCTGGCCAGCAGCAGAGTCAGGAAGGGCGATTCTCAAGACTAGTTTTTTTGAAGTGTCCACGCGCCAATTTCTGGCTGTTGCCATTGTACTTCTCTTTTCGGTTATTAATTATTGTGGGATGCGCGCCGGCAGCGCAGCACAGAATATCCTGACAATTGCTAAGCTGGGAGCAATTGTAGCGATAGCCGTTTTAGGATTGGTGGCTGGTCAAGGGAGTTGGAGTCATTTCTCACCAACTCAATCTTTAGTCAGCCCCGTCGATTTTCTGAGCCGGCTTAGCCTGGCAATGATAGCGGTTATCTTTACCTTCACAGGATGGTTCACCTCCACTTACGTCGCCAGTGAAATCAAGCAACCACAGCGAAACGTTCCTTATTCGATCATCTACGGGACGTTGATCGTCATGGCGGTCTATGTTCTTGTTAACGTCGCGTATGTTTATGCCCTCCCTGTCGAGCGCATGAAGGGAGTCATTAATGTCGGGGAAGCAGCCACACACGCTCTTTTCGGCAATACAGCATCGATCTACGTGTCTGCGGCAATCATTATTTCAATCTTAGGGGCGATCAACTCCGTGATTATGACAGGACCGAGGATCTACTATGCCATGGCTTGTGATGGTCTCTTTTTCCGAATGGCAGGTAAAGTTCATCCGCAATTCAAGTCGCCGGCAAATTCCATCATCATTCAAGCAATCTGGTCTTGCTTTCTAGCTATTTCTGGAACTTTTGGACAGTTGTTAACTTACACCGTTGTGGCGATGCTGATCTTTTCCATTCTCACCGGAGTCGCTAACATTGTTCTCCGCAAAACCATGCCTGAACTCCCCCGACCTTACAAAACCCATGGATATCCTTGGCTGCCGGCCATATTTGTTGCATCTTATTTGCTAATCCTCTCCAACGCCATGTTCTCCAGACCCAGAGAGGGATTACTGGGATTAGGAATCGTCTGCCTGGGGATCCCTGTCTACTTCTACTGGAGGAGGGGATCATGAACCTTGGCATCACCAATAGAGATGAAAATGCGAGGCAGGGAGCCGATGTTACTCTGTGCGGGTTGTAGGCACTTCACAGCCAGCTCTCGTAGGGTGCGTTATGCGTATCTTACGTAACGCACCGCCTCCCAGGATTTGGTGCGTCACGCCAAACTGCGGCTACGCACGCTACGTTTATGGGATTCTCGTTGGAGCCATTTATGCCGTAGCAGTTGCGGCGTTTCACAAAGATGCCCTTCCGTTATCTCAGAACTCCTGATCTCTGCGGGGGATTTCGGCATCAAGCAG
>JBGOVH010000108.1:0-7413 GCA_041478005.1 Terriglobia bacterium
GAGACCGTCATGCTGAGTTTCTGGCTGCACTGGCGATCATCGCGTGCAGCCTTGAAAAAATCGCCACAGACATTCGCGGATTGCAGCGGACAGAGATAAGAGAAGTGGAGGAATACTTTGCGCCCGGTCAAAAGGGATCTTCCGCCATGCCTCATAAACGGAATCCAGTCACTTGCGAACAGATCTGTGGATTGGCGAGGCTGGTTCGTTCAAATCTGCAGGCCGGTCTGGAAAACATTACCCTCTGGCACGAACGGGACATTTCTCACTCCTCGGTAGAGCGCGTCATCCTTCCGGATTCTTCCATTCTAGTGGATTATCTTTTGAATAAGACCACTTACCTCGTTCAAAAGATGTTTGTTTATCCTCGAAAGATGATAGAGAACCTTAATCTCATGCACGGCCTGATTTATTCAGGACAGCTTCTCTTGGATCTGACCAGGAAGGGAATAAGCCGCGAGCAGGCGTACATTTGGGTTCAACGAAATGCCATGCGGGTTTGGGAAAATGAGGGAGACTTCAAAATGTTGGTGCTTGAAGACAAGGACATTACACGGCATCTCACCCCCGCAGAAATTGAAAGAACCTTTGACTTAGAGTATCAGCTCCGTTATGTGGACACTATCTATCAACGCGTCTATGACTCGTCACATTGAAAGGATCTGCTGCCTCTCATGAGAGCAAGAGTATTTGTCAGCTTAAAGAAGAGTGTCTTGGACCCCCAAGGCAAAACCATTTATCATAGTTTGCGGAATCTGGGATATGGAAATATCCAGGATGTGCGCCAAGGGAAGTTCTTCGAGATTCACTTGGATTCCAGCCTTTCCAATGAAGAAGCACGAAAGGAAGTTGAAAAAATGGCAAAGAGTGTGTTGACAAATCCAGTGATTGAGGAATTCAGCTACGAAATGGATGTCGCCTGAAAGTAAATTCTTATGAAATTTGGTGTGCTGATTTTTCCTGGTAGCAATTGTGAGCATGATGCCTACCACATGATTGGTAAAGTCCTCCACCAACCAGTCCAATTCATATGGCATCAATCTGGCGACCTGGGTGATTGCGATGCCATCATTGTTCCCGGCGGATTTTCTTATGGTGACTATTTACGCACAGGCGCAATAGCACGATTCTCTCCTGTAATGGAAGCGGTCAAGAGATTTGCTTCGAAGGAAGGGTTGGTTCTGGGAATATGCAATGGGTTCCAAATCTTGCTCGAGTCTGGATTACTCCCGGGGGCAATGCTGAAGAACCAAGGCTTAAAATACGTGTGCCGTCATGTCCATATCCGCGTGGAGTCTACCCATACCCCATTCACCGCTGCTTGCCGGCAGGGTGAGGTTCTCAACATACCCATCGGGCATATGGAAGGAAATTTTTTTGTAGATCCAGACACACTCTATAAGATGGAAAGAAACCAGCAGGTTATTTTCCGCTATTGCACGCCACAAGGTGAGATCACAAAAGAGGCCAACCCCAATGGATCGCTTGCAAATATCGCTGGGATTTGTAACGAACAACGAAATGTTTTGGGCATGATGCCTCACCCGGAGCGCGCCAGCGAGGCGCTGCTGGGAAGCGAAGACGGGTTGATGATTTTCAAATCAATGGTAGGTTCCATGGTTCATTCTTAATGAATCCCGAACTACGATGTTGAATTTTGAATCTCGAATGACAAAAGACGAGTGGATTGGTCGTTTTCGCTGTTTGGCATTGGCTGGCAATTCGTTACTCGAAATTCAGCATTCGTCATTATTCACCAATTTCACATGATTACCGAAACCCAACTCACATCTGAGATCCTCGCCCAACATAACCTCACCCAGGAAGAATACCAGCGGATTACTCAATTTTTGAGTCGGCAACCCAATCTAACCGAACTCGGGATTTTCAGTGTGATGTGGAGCGAACATTGCAGTTATAAGAGCTCAAAGGTTCACCTGAAGCGCCTGCCAACCACGGGATCCAGAGTATTGCAAGGCCCCGGCGAAAATGCCGGGATCATTGACATTGGGGACGAATATGCCATTGCCTTTAAGATTGAATCGCACAACCATCCCAGCTTCATCGAACCCTACCAGGGAGCAGCAACCGGAGTGGGAGGTATCTTAAGGGATATCTTCACAATGGGAGCCCGGCCAATTGCGGCGATGAACTCCTTGCGGTTCGGCCCGCCGAACAAAACCCAAAATCGCAACATCATGGAAGGTGTGGTGGCGGGTATTGCAGGTTATGGAAACTGTTTTGGTGTTCCGACGGTCGGAGGAGAAGTAATCTTTGAAGAATCATATTCTCAAAATCCCTTAGTGAATGCCTTTGCTTTGGGGATTTTTAAGAAAAATCAAATCTTCTATGGCAAAGCTACCGGGGTTGGGAATCCGGTAATTTACGTCGGATCGAAAACCGGACGGGATGGCATTCACGGGGCGACCATGGCCTCGGCCGAATTTGACGAAGAATCTGAAAGCAAACGCCCAAACGTTCAGGTGGGCGATCCATTCCTGGAAAAGCTGTTGCTGGAAGCTTGTCTTGAGGCCATGAAAACCGGGGCAATTGTAGGCATCCAGGATATGGGAGCCGCAGGACTAACCTGCTCAACTTGCGAAATGGGAGGTCGAGCCGGAACGGGGATAGAAATTGATCTGCAGTATGTCCCGCAGCGTGAGACAGGGATGACTCCTTACGAAATCATGCTCAGTGAATCTCAGGAACGGATGTTGCTGGTCGCCGAGAGAGGCCGGGAGGAAGAGGTTTTTCGGGTCTTTCGCAAATGGGAGATTGATGCAGTGACCATCGGAAGAGTCACGGCTGATGGCTGCTTGCGAGTCAAAGATCATGGCAGCGTGGTTGCCGAAATCCCGAACCTGGCGTTAACTGACGAGGCCCCTATCTATCATAGACCCATGCTCAGGCCGGCTGCCAATCCGGCCGGCAGCCCTGCTCTCATCGGCCTCGGGATTCCCCACCCCCCCCTTGATTTTAATCAGATCCTGAGAAGGTTTCTCTCTTCTCCTAATCTCGCCTGCAAAGAATGGGTGTATCAACAGTACGACCACATGGTGAGAACCAACACAGCTCAACTCCCCGGAGGTGATGCTGCGGTAATTCGAATCAAAGGGACTAACAAGGCTCTGGCCATAAGCCTGGACGGTAACGGGCGTTATTGCCGCCAAGATCCCCGCCGGGGCGGACAGATCGCCGTGGCTGAGAGTTGTCGGAACCTTGTCTGTAGCGGGGCCCAGCCTTTGGCAGCCACTAATTGCCTGAACTTTGGCAATCCGCAGAAGCCGGAAATCATGTGGCAGTTTAGTGAAGTGATCGATGGAATGGCGGAGGCGTGCAAGGTTTTTGATACTCCCGTTACGGGGGGAAATGTGAGTTTCTACAACGAAACTTTAGGAGAAGGGATTTATCCAACCCCGGTCATCGGTATGGTGGGGTTGATCGAGCCTGTGTCGCATGTCACTGGCTCTTGGTTTAGACAGGTCGGAGACATCATTGTGTTGATAGGGCCACTCCTCGAAACTGCGTGTGAATACTCCAAGCCAGTCGAAAAAACTCTGCGTCAATGCCAGTCTGAATTGAAGAACGAAGAAGATATCTACACTCGATGGGTTAATCTACTTCCCTGCCCTCCACTCGATCTGGACCTGGAAAAGCGTGTCCAACAAACTTGTTTGGAGGGTATCCAAAAAGGCCTTATCGTTTCTGCACATGATTGTTCTGACGGCGGTCTAGCAGTTGCGTTGGCCGAAATGAGTTTTTCTCATTTCGGGGGACCCACGCGTGGAGCGCGAATTCAATTGCCGGGCGATCATTCGACCGAAAATCTTTTGTTCGGGGAGTACCAGTCCCGGATCATAGTCACGGTGAAAGAAGAGAATCTTAGATCCTTGAGAACCTTATCCCAGAAGCATTCCCTGGAGCCACTGGAACTGGGAATAGTGGGTGGAAACCAGCTCACGATTAGAGCAGGCGACAAGACGATTATAGATCAGACAGTTGACGCTTTAGAAGCAATTTGGAGAAATTCACTGGGCAAGTATTTTAGAAATCATTCTTGAAACCCTTAATACCTTATTCGAGGAGGGGCTTTGGCAGCTCCGGCACGGGAAAGCCCACGATGAATGCAGAAAGCGCATTCATCGTGGCTACCAATGCCCCGCGTTTCCCGCAGTAACTAGAGTGACAACTCCCCTCACCCCCAGCCCCCCCAGCCCCTCTCCCATGGGGAGAGGGTGGCCGTTGGGCCGGGTGAGGGGGCATTCGCTTTTCGAGGCACGTTCAAGTCGAACTTTACTTTTCACGTCTGTTTTTGGTCAAACGAGAGAGAAACAATGGACGACAAACTTCATGAAGAATGCGGCATTTTTGGCATTTACAAGCACTCGGATGCGGCCAGAATCACATACCTTGGGCTTTATGCGCTGCAGCATCGTGGACAGGAAAGCGCTGGAATTGTGACTTCTGATCGTCATCAGCTCCATTCCGAAAAGGGGATGGGGCACGTGGCCGATATTTTCACAGAACCTAAGCTTGAAAACCTCAAAGGCGATATAGCCATCGGGCATACCCGATACTCGACCGCCGGGGATAGTATTTTGAAAAACGCACAGCCAATTCTGGTGGACTGTAGCAAAGGGAGTTTGGCTCTCTGCCACAATGGCAACCTGGTTAATGCTCACGAAATCCGCAGCCAGTTGGAGAGTGAAGGTTCCATCTTCCAATCCACCAGCGACAGTGAAGTCATTCTTCATCTCATTGCTCGCTCCCATAAGCCTACGATTGAAGAGGCAATACAGGAAGCCTTGCTGCAATTGACTGGGGCTTATTCTTTGATTTTCCTCACGCCCGAGAAAATGATTGTGGTACGGGACCCGCGTGGATTCAGGCCTTTGTGTCTCGGCTGGCTGGATGGTTCACCGGTGGTTGGATCCGAAACCTGCGCCTTTGATCTGATTGATGCCGAATTCGAACGCGAAGTGGAGCCAGGCGAAATGCTCATTTTTTCTGATGACAAGCCCATAGAGTCGCGCAGAATTTTTCCGATCGTCAAACACTCCTATTGCATTTTCGAGCATGTCTACTTTTCACGACCTGACAGCCAGATCTCTGGCCGCTCAGTTTATCAGAGCCGTTATCTACTAGGAAAATTCCTGGCAAAAGAGCACCCTGTTGATGCCGACATCGTAGTGCCTGTCCCTGATTCCGGAGTTGCCGCTGCCATCGGATTCTCAAGAGAATCTGGCATTCAATTTGAGTTTGGATTGATCAGGAATCATTATGTGGGTCGGACTTTCATCGAACCCAAGCAGGCTATTCGCCATTTCGGGGTGAGAATAAAGCTGAATCCAGTTGAAGACTTGCTGAGAGGCAAACGGGTTGTTTTAGTGGATGATTCGATTGTTCGAGGCACAACCAGCCGGAAAATTGTTAAGATGGTTCGGGCTGCGGGAGCCTCCGAGGTGCATGTGCGCGTTAGTTGCCCTCCAACCATTTCTCCTTGTTACTATGGAGTGGATACGCCTAATAAGAGAGAGCTTATTGCTTCCAGTCATACGGTGGAAGAAATCTGCAAATATATTGAAGCGGACTCCTTGGGATACTTGAGTCACGAGGGAATGCTCCGGGCTTGTGGCGACACCGAACAGCAGAGCCACTTTTGCAGCGCATGCTACACAGGAAAGTACCCCGTAGAATTTCCAGAGAGCACGCTGGTTCAAATCAGCTAAGTTTCGTCTGATTTCACGACATGTCCGAACTCATCTCCAGTTACCGGGTTGCCGGTGTCGACATTGACCAGGCCAATCTCGCCAAGAAAAAAATAAGGGCGCTGGCAAAGAAGTCCTTCACCCGCGGTGTCCTTATGGAGATTGGCGGATTTGGGGGACTATTCCGTTTGGACAGGAATCAATACTCTTCGCCAGTCCTGGTGTCCAGCGTTGATGGGGTTGGAACGAAGCTTAAAGTAGCCTTTGCCACCGGGATCCACAACACGGTGGGAAGGGACCTGGTGGCCCATTGTGTCAATGACATTTTAGTTCAAGGGGCCATCCCTCTTTTCTTCATGGACTATATTGCCACGGGAAAGATGTCGCCAAATATCGTAACCAAGATTGTTGAAGGGATCTCCAAAGGCTGCAGGGACGCAGGCTGTGCTCTATTGGGGGGAGAAACAGCTGAAATGCCTGGGTTTTATCAGGACGGAGAGTATGATTTGGCCGGCTTTATTGTGGGGGTGGTGGAGAAGGGAAAGATTATTAATGGATATAACATTCGCCCAGGAGATGCCATTCTCGGGCTTCCCTCCGCTGGTCTTCATACGAACGGCTATTCACTGGCGCGCAAGCTGCTGTTGGAAAAATCGGGCTACACGGTCAGTACCTTTGTTCCTGAACTAAAAAATACGGTGGGTACGGCGCTTCTTGCGCCTCATCTCAACTATTTGCCTGTTTTGAAATCGCTCATCAAGTCAAAGTTCATAAAAGGACTGGCGCATATCACTGGCGGAGGCCTTACCGAAAATATTCCTCGAATTCTCCCTAATAACTGCACCGCCGTTATTCGAATGCGAACTTGGCCTGGGCTGCCCATCTTTGGCCTCATCCAAAGGTTAGGTCAAGTCGACGAAGCCGAGATGTTACGTACGTTCAATATGGGGATCGGGATGGTGGTGATCATTCCTCCAAAACATTTAGCTCGCGTCGAACAGCATTTCAAAAAGCATAAGCAGTCGTGCTATCAAATCGGTGAAATTCGCAGAGGAAAAAAGAGAGTGGTGTACGAAGCATGAACCGGCTTGGCATCCTCCTCTCCGGTCGAGGATCAAATTTCGAGGCAATTGCGCAACATATTGATGAAGGCAAGCTCAAAGCTCAAATTGCGGTTGTTGTCAGTAATATCAGTGACGCTCCGGGACTGGAAAGGGCTCGCCAGCGGAGTCTGGAAACCTTTTATCTAAGCTCGCAAGGCCTCGATCGCGAAGCTTTTGACCGGCAGGTCCTGTCAGTGCTTCAGGAAAAGCGAGTTGACTTGGTGTGCTTGGCAGGATTTATGCGTCTGCTAAGCCCGACATTCATAAAAGTCTTTCCACATCGCATTCTTAACATTCACCCATCCCTCCTGCCGGCCTTCCCCGGATTGCACGCTCAGAAGCAAGCTTTGAATTATGGTGTGAAGTATTCTGGCTGCTCGGTTCACTTTGTTGATGAAGGCCTGGATTCCGGACCTATAATACTGCAAGCCGTTGTCCCGGTGCTTGACGATGACACAGAAGAGTCACTGTCTGAAAGAATCCTGGGCCAAGAACATCAACTTTATTCCAGAGCGATTCAATTGCTGTTGGATAAGAAAATACTCATTAAAGGCCGCCGAGTTATTCTCCAGAGCGCACCACAACTTTGAGGGAGCACCCAA
>JBGOVH010000429.1:0-3604 GCA_041478005.1 Terriglobia bacterium
AATTTCCCAGGCTGAACTCGCCAGGAAGATGGAAATTTCCCGTGCTCATCTCTGTGATATCGAGAAGGGACGCCGACTTGTCAGTGCCGAGCGGGCCGCTAAGTTTGCCAAGGTGCTGGGCTATCCCGTCAGCTCCTTCGTTACAGCAGCCTTAGAAGATCAGTTGAGAAAGGCAGGGCTGAAAATGCGTGTGACTATAGATGCGGCTTAATGGTTGTCCTCCTGTGATGCGCAGCACAAGGGTAGACAGGTTGGGAAAAGGTAATTTGAGGGAGAAGCGGGATGTCAATTCGTTCGAGTATTTTGACCATACGGGGTCGTGCATCATAGCTCTTCTTCTCTGTCACCAGAGGTTCAAACAATGCTAAATCGGCGTGAATTCTTAACCACAGCGGCTGTGGCTGCCTTTCTCCCCAAGTCTCCCTATAGTCCTTCGGAGCCCCGCCAGCCAAAGACACTCGATCTCAGGATACCAATGCGAGCGGCGGCAGAGTGCGCCATAAACCGGATGGACCCAGCCCGGAACTATCGGCCCTGGTTCGGGGTTCAAATTGAGAATGGTCTGCCAGCGAAGCTCGTGCATGAGAAGTGGGACTTAGGTGACACTTCGGGCCGCTTCCTAGAGGCCTTCGTGATGGCTCGACAAATGTTTTCTCCCCCTCCTCTCATGCGGTTGTCAGAAAAAAGGATTCGCGAATTCCTCAATTCCCTCTTCAGGGACGGCGTTGTTTCCAGCGAAGACCCCGCCGCCATCGACCATATGTTCGCCCAAGGCAGTGCTCTTTACGGGCTGGTGAGCGACTATGAGGCCAGCCCGGATGCCGGCCTGCGTGCACGCATTGAGAGCTTTATCCTGGCCCTGGAAAAGCTGGCAGTGAAAGAAGGCGATTACTCCTGGTACCCCCAAGTGGCAACGAAGATCGCTCCCTGTTCTCACATGGGCGCCTACCAGATATTTCCAATAGTGCGATTTTATGAGTTGGTTCGGTTTGCACCGGCCCTCAAGTTTGCCGAGAGACTTAGTCGCTGGGTACTGTTTCACGACCCCACCATCACGCCGGACGGCGTCATCACTAAAACGGCCTGGGAAGGCCACCTCCATGCCTGGATGGACACCTTCACGGGAATCATACGTTGTGCTGCGGCTGGAGCGGATTTGGACCATGAGGCTATTTGCCGGCGTGCGGAAAAGCTCTATCTTTGGGTGCGCGAGCACTACACGACTGAGTTTGGATGGGTGGCAGACTCGGTGGGGTCAGAAACCTGTGAGACCGATACGATCACCAGCTTTATCCGCCTGGCCCTGGAGCTGATTCGGATCGGTCGCCATGAGTATTGGAATGACATTGAGCGAGCCGTGCGCAACCAGTTGGTCGAGAACCAATTTAGGAATGTGGATCGACTTCACATTGCGGAGGCCACAGTTCGAAAGGGAGTTCAAGGAGCATTTGAGAGCTATGCCAATCCGAATACGCTCCTGGCAGTAAAGAAAGGAACCCTGGAGGGTTGCTGTATTCATGGGGGGATGCGTGGTTTGTTTCTAGCTTTTCAAAACGCCGCGACGGTATCCAGGGATGCGATTCGGGTCAACCTGCTCCTTAGCAACTCCCAACCGCTGCTAGACGTTGTTAGTTTCCTGCCGCATAGAGGAAGACTTGAATTGCATACCAGAAGTCAACTGCCAATCTGGGTGCGTTGCCCCGATTGGTTGACGCCAGACAAGGCGAGCGTGGACGGCCCAGGATCTCTGAAGGTAGAAAAGGAGCCGAAGAGTCCTTATCTGCGAGTCAGTGGGCTGACACCTGGAGCCAATATCTCGGTAGATTTTGATCTACCGGAAAAGGAAAAATCGTACACGGTAGCGGGAAAACTGTACACGGTGAAATGGCGCGGTGACACCGTTTTGGAGCTGTCGCCACCCGGGGAGCCGTATCCTATTTATCTGGGAAGGCGATGAACCTTGGCCTGAGATTATTGACAACAAGGAGCTAAATAATCCTGTCGTACAAAAATAATTTCCAAGTTTGACAAGGGGTTGAATTTTAAGCGTCCGTGTGGGACTCTGGCCCCATGTTATACGACGCCTTTTGGCATGCCTCTCGTATCAATGAACTCACAGACAAACAGACGAACCCCGATTACATTGCGGTGATTGATGCGGTGGCCCGCCGGGATCAGATCCGAGTTCTCGTTGATGGAATGACGGCCGCCAATCAGCTCGGCTTAACCGATGCAGTGCCGTCAAGGCCTGTGGTTCACACTGATGGTCGCCTGAGACCCATTAAGCTCGGCAACCTGACCATTCACTTCAAGCTCACTTCGCCCACTCGCCTGTATTGGTCGGGCCGACCGGCCATGCGGATCGTGCAGGCACTCCATTGGTTGCAGGACACGCTTCCGACTGAACGCAACACCATCATGAAACGTCTGAGATCCATCCTAAATGATTCAGACCATCGCTCGTCTCTGCGCGACGACCTTAGCAAGGCCTGCACACGTTGCCTTCGTGGATGCAGGACATTGTTCGGGAACTCTTGTGCGACCGTCATCATCATGATGAAGACGCCGGAACTGCTCTTGGCAAGGCCATAAAGGTCCGGCGTAATCGTGCCTCTCTACGCCGTCAGCGCCGTCCAACCAAGCTATGAATCGAAACTTCATTGAGTTCATCAGCGCTTCGACTGAAGACCGGCGCGACGCTTTCTTAGGGACTGCTCGAAGACTTGGCACAACACTGGAAAACGTCGAGAAGAACTTCTGGGTTTGCTGGATCTTGGACTCGCTGTTCAATGGACTCTCCCCGGGCGGCCCACGACTGCTCTTCAAAGGGGGAACCTCTCTCTCGAAACCTTTCGGCCTTATCTCCCGATTCTCGGAAGATATCGACATCACGGTGTTCCGAGATGATCTCGGCCAACCCGCGTCAATCGAGGAACTGGAAGCGGTGACCGGAAAGAGAAGGCGGGCACGACTCGACGCTATCAAAGCTGCTTGCCAGGATTACATCAACAGTCGGTTGTTAGCTGAATTAGGCGGCATCATGGAAGCAGCGATCCGGGAGGCAGACATTTCGTCAGAGAGTGCTCGCTTGGTCTCAGACGAAGAGGACCAGGATCGCCACCTACGGGCATTTATTCCCTCAAGCCAAAGCCGAAGCATCGGAGAAGCTTGAGAAACGGATGTTCGAAGGCCGAAAGGGTCCGTTTGTTAGAAGACTATTAGAAAAGGACGAGGGTAGCGACTCTGAGGAGGGCGTGACGAAAAGAGTGAATTAAAACGTAAGGTGAATATCAGTAAAGGATTAGAGGTGATTGAGAAGGTCGGAAAGTTGGTTGCGGGGGCGGGATTTGAACCCGCGACCTTTGGGTTATGAGATTGATCTAAGCTTGTTCTTGATTTACGGTATTTCTCTCTCTTCAATGACTTACCTTTGGTAGATTGCTGGTTTTACTCGCTGTTTTCTGGCCTTTGTTGTAGCAATTGTTAGCAAGATTGTTAGCAAACTGCTCCCACCTAAAGCACTTCCAAATAGTTTTTCTCGCAAGAAACTTCCCTAATTTTCCTCGGCAACAAACTCAATTCGCGGTGGATGACTCGTTGGGGT
>JBGOVH010000347.1:0-4132 GCA_041478005.1 Terriglobia bacterium
GGCAAAGTGCTGCCCGTACCGAAATTGAAAATTCGATAGATTATCTCCAGGAAAGCCAACACCAGGAAGAGTTTTTCCAGACGAGTAAGGCGAGGCCAGAAACTCTTAACTTGGGTGTGAAGATTCGCCATGGATAGCTCGCGGGTTCTTGCGGAAGGTGAGAAGGGGAACTTTGCAGACTTCAGTCTGCGTGCAAATGGAAATAGAATAACCCGAGAAATGGGGATTATATTCCAGTTTGAAACAAAGGAAAGGAGTTATCTGGAACGGGCGTGCGTCAGACTTGTGAGTCGGGTGCATCATAAGAGGTCGCAGCAGGGTGAAACGCGTGCTCCTGCCCGCGTTTCAGCGTACGCAGAGCGCCCGCTCCACCAGAACCATCCCGGTTACCCACAAATTGTCGTACACCCTCTTCGAGCACCATGGCAAACTCTCGCGGCCAACCTTTGACTTCTAATGAATTTCATTTCTCCTGGACTGCTGGCGAGAGAAGGAAGACCCTCGCTCGGTAGATGATTTGCTTCCAGCCACAATTCCTAACCCCGTGGTTCGCTCCAATCGGATATAATCCTGGAACCCTCTCCCATTGGGGAGAGGGGGTGAACGCTTGAGAAGCGTTCACAAGGCGGGGTGAGGGGGCAGCATCAAATCGAAGCAAGTAGAGGAAGTGTCACTATGATCTGCAAATATCAATAGATGTAAACAAGGACGCTCACGTTCCTCATGACCTAATTCATTTCAAGGAGCTACTTCAATGAGTTATTGGTTTTTGGCTATCAACGGCAAGTCTGAAGGACCTTTCACCTTGGACGAGGTGGGAGGCCGCATCCGGTCCGGGCAAGTCACTCCGGAAACTTTGGCTTACACTCAGGGAATGTCTGACTGGACCCCATTGGGACAGCTCCAGCAGTTTCGTTCTCTGTTTAGAAACGAAATGGTCAACATGCCTCCCTTGCCCTCCCAAACGGAATTCAGAAAACGCAGCCATGAAATTGATTACGAAGTTCTCGGAGACGACATGCAGTTTGTGGAAATAACTCTTGACCCTCAAGAGTCGGTCGTGGCGGAAGCGGGAGGGATGTTTTACATGACCCAGGGAATTCAGATGGAGGCTCAGTTTGGTGACGGCAGCAATCCCCAAAGCGGCTTCTTGGATAAAGTGCTGGCTGCCGGGAAACGAGTGCTGACTGGAGAAAGTCTCTTTATGACTGTCTTTACCTGCCTCTCTTCCCAGAGGGAGAAGGTGGCCTTTGCAGCCCCTTACCCTGGTAAGATCATCGCCGTCGACCTAGCCCAGTTCGGCGGCACTCTAATCTGCCAGAAAGATTCCTTTCTGTGCGCGGCAAAGGGGACTTCCATCGGAATCTCCTTTAGCCGCAAAATCGGGCGCGGGCTCTTTGGCGGAGAAGGATTCATTTTGCAGAAGTTGGAAGGAGATGGTCTCGCCTTCATTCACGCCGGAGGCATGATCATAAGCAAAGATCTCGCGATGGGTGAAACGATGCGCGTGGACACGGGTTGTCTGGTAGCTTTTCAGCCAAGTGTCGATTACGACATTCAATTCACAGGGGGAATTAAGAATACGTTGTTTGGTGGCGAAGGCTTATTTCTTACCACGCTAACAGGACCCGGCAAAGTTTTCTTGCAATCTCTGCCTTTTAGCAGGCTGGCCGACCGCATCTATGCTGCCGCTCCCAGCGCGGGAGGGAGTCGCCGCGAGGAGGGATCCATCCTGGGCAGCCTGGGTGGATTGATAGATGGAGATAACGAATGAGAGTCACAAGCTAGGCTCTGGCGGCCAGCTAGTCTAGATAGGAAGATGCATCCAGATCCTGCAAGTTCGTGCAAGCCCTACGCTTGATTTCTGACTTCTTCAGACTTTTCTTGGGGTTGTTTTTGATTCGAAGGGCTGGGGATTGAATCGGGGCTTATCGACAGAGACTTTCGATTCCTGCGTCGATCCAGAACCCAAGCCAGCAATGGGAGCAACAAACTTCCTCCCGGAAGAGTAAATACGAGCAGTAATGGCAATGTTCCTCCAACATATTTCAGGTGTGTGACAATCGCTGCCTTATCTTCCTTCGTCCAGGGTGTGCCATTTCGCGGCTTCATCAGCAATTGCATGAAACCCTGTATGTGGTATAAATCTGCGGAGCCGATTGCTTTGAGCTGGAGGAAGATCGTAGGAGTCTTTACCGGGGTCTCCTGAAACTGCTAACTTGGGGGGAAATGAGTTCATCAAATCAGAACTCTTACAGCGGGTTATCGGCAAGTCCGGCAGGGATCAGTAGTAGAAGCCTGGAATATTTACTAAAATGTTTCGAAAAAGACTTTCTATCAAGACTCCAGGTGGTTTTAGCTTCTGGAGAACGGTTCTGAGCCATGGTTGGTGTGTGCTGCCACCCTTTTATGCGGATAAGGATCGTCGCATCCTGAGAAGGGTCTTAAAAACTACGCATCAACCCGTCATGGTCTCAATGCGGGAGGGCACAGAACGCCGAATCGAAGTCGCCGTGGAATCTGATTTTGTTTTGACCCGTGACGATGACCAATCTATCCGCTCTCAGGTCAAGGTAATGCTGCGTCTCGAGGAATCTTTAGAAAGGTTCTACCAGACCCTTTCTATCCGCGCTGGAAATGGAGATTTTAGCTGGATTGCCAGAGTGAAAGCCGGCCGTTTGTTGCGGTGTCCAACACTGTTCGAGGACATCGTCAAGATGATCTGCACGACCAATTGTTCGTGGCGGGCCACGGAAAGAATGGTGGACAATCTCGTAACCAAGATCGGCTCACAGCAGAATTCCAAGGTAGCAGATTTCCCGAGTGCCGAACAATTGGCTTCAACCACAGAAGCGTTTCTGATCGATGAAATACGCACTGGATATCGCAGTGCCTATCTCCTGGAGTTGGCTGAGCGTGTGGCCGGTGGCAAGCTCAAGCTGGATCTTTGGAGAAATTTGGAGGCGGGAGAGCTTTACACACAGCTCTTGTCAGTGAAAGGCATCGGGCCATATGTGGCGGGCAATCTCTTAAGACTGCTGGGGCACTACGAGCATCTGGCCCTGGACAGCTGGTGCCGATCCAGGTTCTCGGAGCTTTACCACCAGGGTAAAAAAGTCAGTGATAAGAAAATTGCCAGGCATTATGCAAAACATGGGCGTTGGCGTGGTCTGGTCATGTGGCTCGACTTGACACGCGACTGGTTTGAGGAGGAAGAGAAACGACCGTTTTGAGTTCCCGCAGCAGCAGGCGTGAGGCGGCATCCCTCTGTCCTTTTGGCTACTGGAATTTTGCCTCTGCTTTGGCGCTGTGGATGATGTCCTACTGCGTACCGCGTATTGCCTACTGCCCGCTGCTTACTGTCTCCTGGCCTCAGCAGGCACCAATGCTTGCACCTTTCTTTTCAGCCTTTCATAGAGACGCATGTCGTTAAGTGGATGAATCTGGTACTCAATTACCAGAAGAAGCAAGATCAGCTGCTTAATATCTTTCCCGGCACAAACCTCCATGATGCGATCTTCGAGCCAGCGGGGATTGTGCGATTTCACAATCGAATAAAGAAGATCGAATTCCGCAGCCTGAGGGTTTTCCCTTTTCAATGTAAGGTAATCCTCATACAAGATCTTTACCATCGCCGAATATTGATCATGGCCAAGCAAGATTCCACTGACGATCAAGCTCCCGGTCAAGCTCACGCTTCCCCAGACCAGACTTCGCTGAAATGCCAGGCCGAATCCTCCCAGAGAGAGAAGGAGTCCAAAGAAAGGAACCACCCAGCGAAACGATTGCGTGGCGGAGAAGACGGGACGCTGGGCTAGCGGCATCCTGCGGATACTCGCCATCCAAACAAGAAGAATAATACCGGTGATGCCAATGCAGGTTCCGAAAAAAATCATGCGGCCATTTTCCTCTTCGTTGAGCCCAAGGGGGGAGTCCATCTTACGCCGAGCCTGTCCTAGCTAGTTTCTGTCGCAAAACTCGACAAGGCGCTCCAGGTGCTGATTCAGTCCCGAAGGGACGGCGGATCGTAGCCCAGGCTGGAGCACAGCGGCGACAGCCGCAAAGCGGAACCGTGGGAATACAGAAGAATCGATCCAAGCCCCGGAGATTATGCAATTGTGCCTGCCCTGAA
>JBGOVH010000438.1:0-3556 GCA_041478005.1 Terriglobia bacterium
GTTCAGTCTTACGACCTGTCTCTGGATGAAAGTATTTGGGATGGCTCAGATACTAAGTACCTCGATACTCTGGCGTCCACCGAGCAATTGATTGATGAGCAACTTGCCCATGGCCAACTCAAAGAATTCATGGATGCCAAGTTTCAGGAATTTTCTGGAACACTTTCAGAGAAAGATCAGATGATTTTAAAGGATCGCCTAATTGCCGAGGAACCTCTTACCTTGCAGGCTATTGCAGACAGGTTTGGTGTGACTCGCGAGGCAATTCGGGTATCAGAGAAGAAACTAGTCGAAAAGGTCAAAATCTATATGAAAAAGGCCTTTCAGGATATCAAGGAAGTCAAATTTGATTTGTCCGATTAGGTCGAACTTTTGAGGGTACAATTAGTCAAGCTATTTAATCCTGGTTTTTTGGAGATGCGTATGAAGAAAACGTTTCGCTTCTTTCTCGCCATTTTCTTGAGCTCTCTTTTCCTGGTGGCTTTCACCCCACCTGAGAATCATTCCATCTGGGGTTTTCACGGTTACACCTTCGCCCAGCAAGACCAGGAAAAGGAGAAGAAAGTAGAGCCGGGTGGTGGCCCGAAGCGAGAAGAGACTGACACCGTGGTCGGTCCTAAGAAGCAACCTGAGCCCAAGAAACGGCGGCCCACGCCCAAGAAGCCCGCTGGAGATAAGCCTGAAGACAATTTCACCCTGTCGGTGGAAATTGAACTGATTAACCTCGATGTGGTTGTCACTGACAAAAGAGGAAATTTTATTCCCAATCTGGCTCAGAAGAATTTTCGAGTGTATGAAGACAAGATCGAACAAAAGATTACAAACTTCGGCCCTACCATTGCCCCTCTCACGGTGGTTATGTTGATTGAGTTTGGCCGGACTTTTGGCTACTGGTTTGACGATGTGGTTATGCCTGCAGCGCATTTCATTGATTTGTTGCGTCCGGATGACTGGGCAGCGGTTGTGGCCTATGACCTGCGGCCGGAGATTTTAACCGATTTTACACAGGACAAGCGCGAGCTTTATGGGGCGCTAAACCGTCTGCGGATTCCTGCATTTAGCGAAACGAACCTTTTTGATGCGCTCAAAGATACTCTAGACCGCCTGGAAGAGGTAGACGGGAAGAAGGCAGTGCTTCTGATCAGTACAGGAGTGGATACTTTCAGCAAGATAACGTTTGACACTATTCTTAAGAGAGTCAATAACACCAACGCAGCCATCTATTGCATAGGCATGGCACAGTTGGCCAGGGAGCTCTTCGATGCGCGGGGCTATTTGAGCCCTGAGTCCAGGCTCACTTTTTTGCAAGCCGACAACCAGTTGA
Organism: Terriglobia bacterium; assembly: GCA_041478005.1. Classification (GTDB taxonomy): domain Bacteria; phylum Acidobacteriota; class Terriglobia; order Versatilivoradales; family Versatilivoraceae; genus JBGOVH01. The sequence goes on from JBGOVH010000438.1 coordinate 1,325, forward strand.
ATACCTTCTCACGCAGAACTGGAGGGAAGGCATGGTTTCCCAGGTTCATGGGGGAGTACCCGGGTATTTTGCAGCAAGTGGGGATAGAATTGAGAAATCAGTACAGCTTGGGCTATGTCCCCTCCAATCCGAGCAAGGATGGAAAATTTCATAAGATCAAAGTAGATGTTGTGGATGAGAACAGCAATGTTGTGAAAACTGTCGTCGTGAGGGCGAAAGAGGGATACCAGGCGGCCAAGGGATAGTAGGCTTAAGTAGCCCATGCCCTTGCGAAGGCAAACGGTTCGCATTCCTTCGGTTTGGGACCAGAACTTCATGTTTCAGGCAGACCCATGGTAAGGAAACCGGCTGTTGCCGGGAGATTTTACCCGGCTGACCAAAAAACGCTCGCTGCAGAAGTTGCCCGGCATCTCGGAGAAATTCGTGGCCAGATCCAAGCGCGAGGTGCGGTTGTCCCTCACGCCGGATATATGTACTCAGGACATGTTGCAGGCGCGGTATACTCTCAAATCAAAATCCCGGGAAAGATCATTATCCTCTGCCCAAACCATACCGGATTGGGGGCCTCGCTGGCCATCATGTCTGAAGGTAGTTGGGAGACCCCTCTCGGAAGATCGGAGATTGACACCCCGTTGGCTAAGAATCTAATGCACCATTGTCATTTGCTTAGCGAGGACGCTGCAGCTCACCGATTTGAGCACTCGCTGGAGGTTCAACTTCCCTTCCTTTATTATCTGAGAAATGATTTCAAGTTCGTTCCCATTGTGGTCGGCGCCAGTGGGTATGCTTCATTGGAGCGGCTAGGGAAAGCCATTGATCAAACCATCCAGGAGACAAAAGAGGAAATTTTGATTCTTGCCAGCAGCGACATGAACCATTACGAATCAGACGATGTGACCCGGGTAAAGGATGGGAAAGCGATTGAGAAAATTCTGGCTCTCGAACCCAAGGGGCTATACGAGGTTATTAAGTCGGAGTCTATCAGCATGTGTGGCTACGGACCCTCTATCGCGATGATTCATGGAACGCAAAGTCTGATATCGAGAAAAGCGGAGTTGATCAAATATGCCACTTCAGCAGATGTGAGCGGAAATAAGAAGGAAGTTGTAGGCTATGCCGGCATCGTAGTGCATTAGCCAGGCGACGCTTGGGTCTTTAACTTGAGGGAGGAACCGAAATCATGAGAAATACTCTAAAAACATTCATATTGCTGGCAGGAATGACGGCCTTATTACTGGGAATAGGGCAGGCCGCCGGGGGAAGAAATGGCCTTGTGGTGGCCCTGGTATTTGCAGGTCTGATGAATCTGGCGGGTTATTGGTTCAGTGACAAGATTGCACTTTCAATGAGTGGGGCCCAACCCGTTTCGGAGGGCGAAGCCCCCGACCTCTACCGGATGGTGCGAGAGTTGTGTATGCGAGCCAACTTGCCTATGCCCCGGCTTTACGTCATCCCCAGCCCCACACCCAACGCTTTCGCTACGGGACGAGATCCTGAACATTCAGCAGTGGCAGTAACTTCTGGAATCGTGGATATCTTAAGCCGAGATGAGTTGGAGGGCGTGATTTCCCACGAGCTAGGACACGTAAAGAACCGGGATATCTTGATCAGTTCTGTCGCTGCGATGATTGCGGGCGCGATCAGCCACTTAGCCTCAATGGCTCAGTGGGCAATGATTTTCGGAGGATACGGAAGAGATCGAGATGAAGAGGGAGGTGGCGGACTACTGGGCGGCCTGGTGATGATGATTGTTGGGCCCATTGCCGCCATGCTCATCCAGATGGCTATCTCACGAAGCCGTGAATACCAGGCCGACGCCACGGGAGCCAGGATTTGCGGCCGGCCTCAGTCTCTCGCTAATGCCCTCTTGAAACTTGAGCAAGCTAACCGCCGTCTCCCTATGGATGTCAATCCAGCCCAAGCACAAATGTATATCGTCAACCCTCTGTCAGCGTCTGGGATTGCTCGCCTGTTCAGCACCCACCCCCCCATGTCAGAGCGAGTCAAACGACTCCAGGGTATGAGTCTGAGTGGTATTTACTAGATCTCTGTGAGGGAGCGTCTCCAAAAGGGCTAACGATGAGCTGTCAGCGCACGCTCCGCTGCATCAGGTTGTCGTACTCACGCTGGATCGTGCGATAGTGATCCTCTTCCTCGGCAGCAAATTTTAGAAAGATTTCCTTCCCTCGCGTATCGTTAAATCTCTGCGCATAATCCCGGAAGAAAACAAAA
>JBGOVH010000282.1:0-4685 GCA_041478005.1 Terriglobia bacterium
GTCAATAACGATCTGTCCAAAGCGAGAAAGTCGTTCCAGCCGGAGAAAGTATCGTTTACATCTTATGGAAATATGGCCCCCGGCAAGTGATTGTTCCCGACGGGCGAGGGGTAGCACGCATCTGTTTGGCCCACTCCAACGCCCTTGAAGGAACAAATGCATATTTGATCCTCTACAACAAGCCCACGGCTCGCGGAAAGCGCTCACCGTGGCTACCGCAATTAAGCAGGATGTGATTGGATCACAAACGTACAACCCAATCAGTGGACCCTCCACTTGTTTTTCCGAACACCGTACGCAGACGATCGGTAGCCACGGTGAGCGCTTTCCGCGAGCCGTGGGCTTTTCGGGGAAGACGCAGATTAGTGCCGACAGCTTTGCCATGTCCAATATTCATCGTCCTCGTCTTTCGGACAAGATCTTTTTCACTACCTGCAATCTGCAAGAGAATTGCCGGAATTTTGATGATCGAGAACTTCAAATGATCCTTGAGGTGATTGATAAATCCCGCCGTGACTTGCGATACTTGTTCTGCGGCTACGTCCTGATGCCGGATCACTGGCACGCTCTGATTTGCCGAGGTTTCCATTGACTATCTCCAAGATAATGGAGGGAGTGAAATCTACCTGTTCTGGAAGGCTCAACAAGGGTCGGGGAACCCGTGGATCGAATTGGCAACATCAGTTCTGGGATCGGTTCGTCAGACATACCAAGGAATTCGCCGAGCGACTGGACTACATGCACTACAATCCCGTTCGGAAAGGGCTAGTAGCACGTCCTGAAGACTGGCGCTGGTCCAGCTTTAACAATTTCTCACTGGATTCGAATGTTGTCGCGGCCTGTCCAATACAGATTGATTATGTGCATCTTCCCAATTCGTATCACGCTTGAGACAACAAGCCCACGGCTCGCGGAAAGCGCTCACCGTGGCTACCGTTAACTTCGTTGATTTTGTGTCACAATCCATCTGCTCAAAACGCAACGAATGCTACAATGACGCGCCAATCCTATCTTTGATCGAGAGGAAACGAATCATGCCTAAGGGGAAGTCAAGAATAGCTTCATTGGTTTCTGTCGTCTTCATTGTTTTGCTAACACTTACCGGTTCCCGCCTTCAGGCGGCTTCCGGCCCGGCTATTTACAATGTCATGGACTACGGAGCCACGGGAATCAAAACCGATAACGCTCAAACGGCCATTCAAAAGGCGCTGGATGCTTGCTCCAAAGCAGGCGGTGGAACGGTGTACCTGCCGCCAGGCGAATACACCTCAGGGCAAATCCGACTGCGCAGTTTTGTCCGTCTTTACATCGAAGCCGGCGCTACGCTGTTGGCTTCCAAGGACAGCAAGACGTTCGACCAGGGTCAAACGGCCGCACTGCTTTACGGTGAAGATTTACAGAATATCAGCATCGAGGGCCGGGGAACCCTCAACGGTCAAAGCGAGTACGAATGGCGTCTGGACGACCTGGATGACGCCTACATCCGGGAGAACAGTTCGATCATGAAGGCGCTGGGCAAACCGTTGATGCGCCCATTTCCCAAGGGATTTCCCAAGGAGACCGTATTCCCAAGATTGGTGCTGCTCATCCGGTGCAAAGACGTTCGAATCGTCGGGCTCTCATTTGTTCGCTCCAGGAGCTGGAACATTAACCCCTATGCCTGTGAACGCCTGGTCATCGACGGCGTCTACATCCAGAGCAGCTTGAAAGAAGGAGTTTGGGCGGACGGAATTGACCCGGACGGTTGCAAGGATGTCCACATTTCCAACAGCACCATTGAAACGGGGGATGACGCCATTGTCTTCTATTCCTCGAACGCCTGGGGCCCAGCGCTAGCCTGCGAGAACATCACCGTAACCAATTGCCGGTTGTCTTCCGCTTCCAGCGCTTTAAAATTCTGCGATGGCAATATGGTCAGCATACGGAACGTGACGGTAGACAATTGCGTGATCACCAGTTCAAACCGGGGCATCGCTTTCATGGTCTTCAACAAAGGTTACGTAAGCGACGTTGTGCTTTCCAATCTAACCGTCGAGACCACTGCCTTCGATTGGTACTGGTGGGGAGACGCCGACCCCATCCATTTCAACATTAAGCGCATCAGCGAAGTTGATCCGCGGCAGCTAAAGGAAAAGGACCCACCGGTTGGCGCGATCCGAAATGTCCTTATCCGAAACGTTATTGCCCGTGGCAAGGGATCTTGCTCGATTAACGGTCATCCCGAAAGCTGGCTTGAAGGCATTAGCCTGGAGAACGTCAAATTCTTTATCTCTGCTGACCCGGGATCTCCGCTGCAAAAGGCCGTCCATGCCATGAAATTTCGCTGGGCCAGAGATCTGAAATTGAAAGATGTCGAAGTGATCTGGGACAAGCCGGACTCGAAAAAATGGGAAAGTGCGCTCTATCTCGAGGATATCAAAGGCCTCGAAATAGAGGGATTTTCAGGAAGACAGGCGAAACCAGGAACAGAGACTTCAGCAGTCGTTCTGAACCAGGTCGAAGATGCTGTGATTCGCAACTCGAAGCCCCGAGAGGGCACAAAAGTGTTTCTGCAGGTCAAGGGAAGCAAGAGTCGCGAAATTGTCCTCCATGGTAACGATCTCAGGCAGGCAAAGGTTCCGTTGCGTGTCGACAGCAATGTCCAGAGCAATGCCGTCAGGTCGTTGAACAACATTTCCCCCGCAGAGTAGCATTCGAGTAGTTGGTGGCGTCGGCGAGCGCTTACGATAGCCGTGATTTTTGATGTGCAATGCCTCAAGTTGCGAGGGGGAATCGCATGACATTGGTAGCCACGATGAATGCGATTTCTGCGTTTATCGTGGGCTTTCCACGGCCGGTGCAGCTGTTCACAATAAACGAAACAAGTGGGTTTGTCGTGACTACCAAAGACCCCCTTCCGTAACTGAGGCATACTCTTATGTGTCTTTTGGGCTTTAAAAAGTCAGATGAACTGAGATAACATCCGTTGCTCGCCGGTACGATATGCAAGCCTGGATTGTCCCCCGTACCTTGAAGAGAAGCTTTCGCTCTTTACACGAGAAAGCTTAGATGAGGTGAAACGAGGTCACTCCTGCGAGCGTTGCAGAGTTACGTCGTAACTGTAAGATAAGGATACTCAAACATCAGAGGAGAAACATTCCATGGAAAGAGTGCAGCAACATCGGTTCATCGACCTGTCTGTTCCCTCGGCTCAAAAAAAATCCTCGGCCTCTCAACGGCCTGAAGAAAAGAGATTGGATCGCCGCGCCTTTCTTGGGGTCGCTGCGACCCTAGCCACATTAACCGGGATGGCACCAACTGCCTTTGCGCGAAACTTCGGTTCGGATTCAGAGCCCCAGCGCTATCCGGACCCGGATATCGTCATGCTCGACAAGCGATTCAAATCCAGGATTGGGAACACCCCAATACAGCGGTTGCACCGGGGCACGCTCTGGGCGGAAGGCCCGGCTTGGAGTGAAGTGGGCCGCTATCTCCTCTGGAGTGACATTCCCAACAATGAACAGCTTCGCTGGCTCGAAGAGGACGGCCATGTCGCCCGTCGGTTCCGCTTCCCCTCCATGAACAGCAATGGCAATACCTTCGACTACCAGGGCCGTCAAATCGCTTGCGAGCATGGCACCCATCGTGTGGTGCGCTACGAGCACGACGGTAACGTCACCGTGCTGGCGGAAACTTACAATGGCAAGCCACTCAACGCTCCTAACGACGTGGTGGTCCATCCAAACGATGGTTCGATCTGGTTCACCGATCCAGGCTACGGCAGCCTTCTAAACTATGAAGGTAACCGGGCGAACACGGGATCTGTTCAGCCATTCCAGAAAGAGGCCATCTATCGGATTGACGCCCAAAGCGGGCAGGTGGAAAAAGTGGCCGAAGAGCCATTCAAACCCAACGGCCTCTGTTTCTCCAATGATTACAAAAAGCTTTATGTGGCAGACACTGGCACGTCCCACTATCCAGCTGCCAAGAATATCATCTGGCTTTACGATTTGGACGGTAAGAAATTGAGGAAGGCGCGGACGTTTGTCGACATGGATCTCAACGGGAAATCGGGTTTTTCAGACGGGATCCGGTGCGACGAAGACGGAAACATCTGGTCAAGTGCAGGCTGGGTTGGTGACGGATACGATGGAGTACATATCTTTGCACCCAATGGCGATCGGATTGGCCAAATCCGGTTGCCGGAAATCTGCTCGAATCTGTGCTTCGGCGGGAGCAAGCGCAACCGGCTGTTTATGACTGGCAGCCAATCACTGTACGCTGTGTACGTCGAAACCAGAGGCGCCCATATCAGCTGAGGATAAGTGCATCTGGAAAAGGCCTCGGGTCGCTAGCTGAGTTCACTGTGGCTCCCTGCTGCCGTGGCCTAGAAGTGCCACCTTCTGTTGTCGATGAGCCGGACTAAACCGTAAACCGCAGTGTGCAGAAGCAAATAGATGAAGAGCGCAGCAATGTAGGAAATCCTCAGCCTGAAGCGGTTTTGAAAAATGGGGTCGGGAAACATTCCCACAAATTCCCCAAGTAAGGGGTAGGTGATCTTGCCCAGAAATTTTTTGAAACCGCTTGAATCGCTGGCTCCCGTCAAGTCAAGGACGATCACAAGGCCAATCATCCCGTAGACCAGATAGAAGAAGTAGTCGATGATTTCCCGAATGCGGTGATAGATATTAGGAACCGGGAGTTCA
>JBGOVH010000153.1:0-6196 GCA_041478005.1 Terriglobia bacterium
CACCACCTGGGTAGAGACTCGTGCCGTGCTGGGCAAAGGGCAAGAAGGAGTTCGTCGCGCCATGGAAACCATCCGTCAAGCGTTACCGTTTAAACTGCGTAATGCGTTAGTTACGGGGGGAAGCTGAAGATTTCGCTGGACAAGAGGCGGTTTCTTGGGTAGTGTGGAGTAGCACCACACTAGCGAGACCGTCGATGACCCAGCCTTTGCTTCCTGAGAGCTTCACCTTTTGCGGCCGCTGCTTCACCCAAGCGGAGTTGGCGCTGATCCAGCAGGTAGTCCGCGAGTTTGGGGCGCTGGGGATCAACGAGCTGTCGGCCACCGTTTGCGAGTTGCTGGAATGGAAGCGACCCAGCGGACGGCTGAAAGGGCATGAAGGCCGTCAGCTGCTGGATCGGCTCAGCCAGCAAGGGCTGGTCGAGTTGCCCCAGTTGCGTCGCCGCGGCCCGCAAGGCCCGCGCTGTGTGGCCGCCACGGCCGAGAGTGATCCCGGGCCGGAGACTCGCGGCTCGGCCGGCCAGTTCGAGCCGCTGGAACTGCAGCGGGTCGAGCCGGATTCCTCAGCCAGCCGGTTGTGGAGCCAACTGGTGAGTCGGCATCACTATCTGGGCTATCGGGTGGCCTTCGGCGCCAACTTGCGTTACCTGGTGCGTTCGGCGCAGTGTCCCGACCAAGTGCTGGCCTGCCTGCTGTGGTCCTCCCCGGCTTGGGCGATGGCGGCGCGCGACCGCTGGATTGGCTGGAGCGCCCAGCAACGCGCCCGCAACCTGCCTTACATTGTCAACAACAGTCGCTTTCTGATTTTGCCCTGGGTTAAGGTGCGGGGCCTGGCGAGCAAGATTCTGGCCCACTGTGCCCGCCAACTCCCCCACGATTGGCAGCAGCGCTACGGTTACCGACCGCTGTTATTGGAAACGTTGGTCGATGTCAGCCGCTTCCGGGGGACCTGTTATCAGGCGGCCAATTGGATCGCGCTGGGAACCACCGCCGGCCGGGGCCGCATGGACCGCCTTCATCAAGCTCATGGCCGAGCTCCCAAGCAGGTCTATGTCTATCCGCTCTGCCGCCAGGTCCCACAGTGTCTGCCCACGGCTCCCCCGCCGCAGTTCTCCCCACCCACCGAGGAGGAGAGCTGATGGGCGTGGCCTTCTGTCCCCACTGTTTTGAGAAACAACAACGCATCGACCCGCTCGAACAGGAGAACCAACGCCTCAAGCAGCAGTTGCGTTATCGCCAGCGCCAAGCCGAACAGGGCTTCTTCGGCTCCTCCACCCCGTCTTCGAAAGTTCCCCTCAAGGCCAACACGAACCACTCTGATCCCGGCGGATTGAAAGCCGGACATCCCGGCCACGGTCGCCAAGCGATCCCGCCGCTCGAGGCGGACCGGATCGAAACAGTCCCGGCCCCTTCCGACTGTCCCCACTGTGGCGGCCCACTGGCCGATAAAGGCGTGCGTCTCCGCTCGGTCCTCGACTGTCCGCCACTGAAGGCCCAACGGATCGTTTACCGGCTGGAGAAAAAGTACTGTCCCCGCTGCGGCCGCAGCCTGCAAGCTCAAGCCCCAGCCGTGCTGCCCAAACATCTGCTGGGCAATCAACTCATCACTCGTGTCGTGCTGCTGCACTATCGAGACGGCATCCCCTTGGGCACCGTGTCGGAACAACTGGCAGTGGCCTTGGGTACCTTGGTGCCCATGCTGCATCGGCTGGCGGCTTTGTTCCAGGGCATGCTGGCTGATCTGATTCAGCAATACCGTCTCGCCCCCGTCCGCCACGCCGATGAAACTGGCTGGCGCACCGACGGCAAGTCCGGTTACGCCTGGTTGTTTTGTACTCCGACGGTAAGCTTGTTTCTGTTTCGAAGCTCACGCTCCGCCAAGGTGCCCCAACAGGTGCTGGGAGACCGGCCTCTAGCGGGAGTTTTAGTCGTCGATCGCTATAATGGCTATAACCGCTCCCCTTGCGATCTGCAATACTGTTATGCCCATTTGCTCCGCGAGGTCGAGGACTTAGCCAAAGAGTTTCCTGATTTGTCAGAAGTCACTGCCTTCACCGCCACGCTGATCCCCCTGCTGGCCGCCGCCATGCACCTGCGCTCGCAGCCGCTGTCCGATCCAGACTATTACGCTCAGGCTCAGCAACTGCAGTCCCAAATCCAAGCCGTCATGGCTCAACCAGCTCAGCATCTCGGCATCCGTCGCCTTCAGGATCTGTTCACCAGCAACGCCCATCGACTCTACCATTGGGTCAAGCACCGCAGCGTCCCAGCCGACAACAACCGCGCCGAGCGGGAACTGCGCCCTACCGTCATTGCGCGCAAAGTCAGCTTCGGTTCTCAATCCGATGCCGGCGCTAAAACTCGCGAAACCCTGATGAGTTTGATCCACACGCTGCAGAAGCGGGTGGCGGACCCGGAGGCCCATCTCAAATCGGTTCTCGATCAACTCGCTCTCAATCCCACCCTCAACCCGGTCAGTTTACTGTTTCCTCCTGACACCAGTTAACTCTCCGCCCCAACACCGCCATCCTCGCCTCAGACTCCCCATCCGGTCAATGCACTCGTGCGCTCAGCCTTCGCCCCCCGTAACTAACGCATTACAAAAAAATAAAGAAAGATCTTGACTTTGCCAATAGGGCATCTGTATATTCGCGCGGTGGAGTAAAATGGACTAAAGTGGTCACTAACTCCAATTTCCCAGCTTTATTAAGAATTTTCAGTAACCTGCACTTCGTATAAGGCTAAGGTCCTCATGTTAAGAGGGAACTCACCAACGAAAGTGGATGAAAAGGGGCGTGTCAAAATTCCGTCCATCTTTCGTTCAGAAATCGAACAAGAGCATGGGAGTGAGTTTTACGTGACCAGCCTCAATGGTGAGTGCGTTCGTTTATACCCTTTTCCCGTTTGGAATGAGATTGAGCAGAAAATCGCCGCTTTACCCTCAACTAACGTTGCAGTTAAACGGTTTCTGCGGAACACCAATTATTACGGTCAAATTGTGACCATGGACAATCAAGGTCGAATCCTGATTCCCCCGCTGCTTCGTGAGTCTGCTCAAATTCGCAATGAAGTCAGTGTTATGGGGGTTTTGAGGTACCTTGAAATCTGGAACGCTGAAACTTTCCGGAAGAAGATGAAGGATGAGCCTCTCACAGAACTGGACGAACAGGCATTATCTCAACTTGGAATTTAGATCTTTAAGTGGAATGCCCCTCGCAACAACTTCTTTGAATCAATATCGTTCACCGATGAGCCCGACCCATCCCGAGGGAAATCACCACCAAAAATTGGAGCTCGCTCATATTCCTGTTCTGCTAGAGGAAGTTGTTCATTTCCTGAGCCCGCATTCCGGAGGCTATTATATTGACGCGACCATCGGCCTGGGAGGGCATGCCAAAGCGATCCTGGAAGCATCCAGCAGTCAAGGTAAGTTGCTGGGCATCGATCGTGATTCTAGCGCATTAATCTACGCGGCCAAGACATTGTCAACCTTCCGGGGCCGTTTTCACTTGGTCAATGCCAGCTTTTCAGACATTCAAGAAATTGCGCGGCAGTGGCAGATTGAGAGTTGTGATGGCATCTTGGCCGACCTGGGGGTTTCTTCCTTGCAGTTGGAATCATCCGAGAGGGGCTTTAGCTTTCTGAAAGACGGACCTCTCGATATGAGAATGGATCATGAGTCATCCTTAACCGCAAGCGAAGTAGTTAATCATTATCCAGAAAAGGACCTGGCCAATCTAATTTTTCAGTATGGAGAAGAGCGCCGTTCACGATTGATTGCTCGAGCCATTGTTAAGTCAAGACCGGTACGCAGTACCAAACACCTGGCTGATATTGTGGCGAGAGCCCTTAGGTTCAAAGGATATCAACGAATCCATCCAGCAACTCGATCTTTCCAGGCTTTGAGAATCTTCGTCAATGATGAATTGGGAAAGATTCCTCCTTTCATTCAATCTTCCGCAAATCTGCTTGCAAAGGGGGGCAGGATTGCCATCATCAGCTTTCATTCTCTGGAAGATCGTATCGTTAAAGACTGTTTCCGGAAACTAAGCCGGGAATGTGTTTGTCCCTCGGGATTGCTCCAATGTTCTTGTGGCAATAAGAAGTTGCTGAAGTTATTGACCAAAAAACCTATTCAACCCCAACCCACCGAAGTTGAAGCGAATTCGCGTTCCCGCAGTGCCAAGCTGCGGGTCGCAGAAAAACTGTAGGAATTTCAATTTGGATGATTAAGGCTTTGACCAACGCGCTGCGAGGCCAGAATTGGTCGAATGAGGAGGCATATTGACGGAGATCTATATAGTAAGGCAAATAGACAACTCTAGATTGACCAAGGAAGTGGACTTCAAGAAAACAAAAGAGTGCATGCTGCTTATGACCTTGGGGTTTTTCTGCCTCCTCATTTTTCTATTTCTAGCGTGGCAGCATTTCGAAATCATTCGGAATGGCTACGAGAGTGAAGTCTTAAAAAAGGAAGCCAGCCAGTTGGCTGAAGAGAGCCATCAGTTAAAGCTCGAAAGAGCTTCCCTTCGAAGTCCGCAACGAATCGATTCAATTGCCAGAAAGCTGGGGTTGTGTGCCCCGGCCTATAGTCAAGTGGTAGTCCTATCAACTCCTTTTCCATCGGAGCCTCCCACCACTTTGGTGGCTAGGTCTGAAAAGGTGACGGTTGAGATTGAAGACAGACTCCAGGACATTCGATAATCCCCATTCGGATCAGTTCCCAACCCTCTTACATAATTCCTTTTCAGTTGAGTTCAATGGGTGGCTGCACATGCCCGCCAAGCTTAAGGATCAATTTCAAACGAGAATCTTCATTCTCAGCGCGTTCTTCTTGATCTGGTCCTTCCTGCTCGTCTTCAGGCTCGTCAATTTGCAAATCTTCCAATACCAGGAGCTGAGCTCTCGCGCAAAGCGGCAACAAAGCCGTTCTTTCAAAATCAGCCCCAAACGTGGAACGATTTACGATCGCCATGGCCGGGAACTCGCTGTCAGTGTCAGCGTCGATTCGATCTATGCAATTCCCTCGGAAATTGCAGACAAGCCGCACGTCGCTGAGAAACTGGCGGGCGCTCTTAACTTGAGGTCACAGGAGCTGTTAAGCGATCTCAAAGGGGCCCGTAACTTCGCTTGGATCAAGCGCAAAGTAGATTACTCTGATGTGGTCAAAGTCAAAAACCTGGGGTTGCCTGGGATTTATTTTGAAAAGGAAAACAAGCGTTTTTATCCAAATCGGGAGCTGGCAGCACACATCCTTGGATATGTTGGAATGGACAACGAAGGGCTGGGCGGACTGGAGTTTGCCTATGAAAACCAGATTGGAGGAACGCCTGGCCGCGTACTGCTCCTCACCGATGCAAGGCAGCGATCATTTAGCAGCGTGGAGAAGGCGCCTACTCCAGGGAGAGACCTCGTCCTCGCGATCGATCAAACCATTCAATATTTGACTGAACAGGAATTGGCAGCCCAGATTAAGAAGTCAAGGGCTCTGGCCGGAACAGCAATTGTCATGGATCCTCATTCCGGGGATATCCTGGCAATGGCCAGCTATCCCACTTTCAACCCCAATCATTACGCCAAGTACCCTCCTGATCAGTGGAAGAACCGATCCATCCTTTCTATTTATGAGCCCGGTTCGACTTTCAAGATCATAACGGCGGCCACTGCGCTGGAAGAGCGTTTGATAAGACCGGATGAAACCATCGACTGTAGGAACGGATCGATTACTGTCGGAAAATATCGAATTCGAGATCACAAGAAATACGGGATTTTGTCCGTTCGTGAAGTTGTAGCTTATTCCAGCAATGTTGGAGCTGTGCAACTGGGATTTCGGATCGGGAAGGAGCGTTTCGAAAAGTATATTCGCAATTTTGGATTCGGGGCTCCGACTGAGATCGATTTACCTGGTGAAGCCAAGGGGCTGTTACGTTCCTCTTCCCAATGGCCGATGATCACTTTGGCGAACATTTCCATGGGGCAGGGCATAGGTGTCACGCCATTGCAGTTGGTTACGGCTGTCTGTTCCATTGCCAACGGCGGATATCGAGTCAAACCCCATCTTGTCCAACAAGCCCGAACCGGGTCAATAGAAAAAGTCAGCTATGAACCAGGATTAGCCAGGCAACGTATTCTGACCCTCCGGACAACCGAAATGATCAAAGAAATGTTGACTGGTGTGGTCACTCACGGAACAGGAAAG
>JBGOVH010000406.1:0-3829 GCA_041478005.1 Terriglobia bacterium
CCTGGATTCGTCAATTTAGATTTAACAGCTGACCACGACTCTTTTCAAAGACTGCATAGTATGCAAGAAAAATAAATTAAGCTCTATTATATAAAGGAGCCGAGCGGTTAGCCAAGCCGAATGGCGGTCTGCATTTTTCTTTGAAACCATCCGGGAGAACTCAATCATGAGATCAGAAAAAATCAAAATCACCTGGCTGGGACACTCGACCTTCCAGCTGGTCACACCTGGGAAGAACGTGGTGATCATTGACCCTTGGGTCATGAATAACCCAGCCTGTCCCGGCGCTCTTAAAAAATTCAAAAGGGTGGACCTGCTATTGCTGACGCACGGCCATTTTGATCATATTGGGGATGCTGCCGAACTTGCCAAAAAGTATTCCCCTGATGTGGTCGGGATTTACGAGCTCTGCCATTGGCTCGAAGGCAAAGGGGTTTCCAAGACCCGCCCCATGAACAAGGGCGGCTCTCAGCAAATAGGAGATCTTCGAATGACAATGGTTCATGCAGACCATAGTTGCGGTATTCTCGATGACGGGAAGATCATCTATGGCGGGGAGGCCGTAGGATACATTGTTGAGTTCTCCAATGGTTTTAGGATCTATCACTCTGGAGATACGAACTTGTTTGGGGACATGAGACTCATTGGAGAGCTTTATCATCCTGACCTCGCTATGCTCCCTGTCGGGGATCTTTTCACCATGAGCCCGAGAGAGGCCGCATACGCTTGTCAGTTCATTGGGGCTAAAAAAATCATTCCCATGCACTTTGGCACCTTTCCTCTTCTATCCGGAAGGCCTCAACAGCTGCGTAAGCTTACCCACCATTTACCGAGCCTAGAAATTGTTCCAATGAAGCCTGGAGACACCATTTTGGTGTGAGTGGAGACAGCCGGGAAATGGAATGGGAATCTGAAAACTCAGCGAGCCAACTTAAGGCAATTATTTTTGATTTTAACGGGGTCATCTGCAATGATGAGGCCATCCACAAGGAAGTCTTTCAAAGAGTTTTGGGAGAAGAAGGAGTCCAAATCTCCGATAGTGATTATTCTTCCACTTTTCTTGGGCGTGATGATAGAGAATGCTTTCGAATTGCCTTAAATATTGAAAGCTCTTCCGAAGACAAACAAAGGATCTCATCGCTAACACAGAAGAAGACGGCTTATTATCTCAAACGCATCAGTAAAGATCCGCCAATCTTTCCGGGAGTTGTTTCTCTAATCCTGCAGGCCTCCGGCAACTTGTCACTTGCCATTGCCTCCGGCGCATTGCGCAGCGAAATTGAATTTGTCTTGGATCGAGTTGGCATCCTGGATCGGTTCCAAGCGATTGTTTCTTCCCATGATATTCCCTATGGCAAGCCGGCCCCGGACATTTTTCTTAAGGCACTCGAAGAGATTAACCGGCTTCAGAATCATCAACCACCCATTTCACCGGAAGCTTGCCTTGTTATAGAAGATTCAGTGCTTGGAGTCAGGGCCGCCTTGGCAGCTGGGATGAAATGCCTGGCGGTTACCAATTCATACTCTGACTCCGAGCTTGGAGATGCCCTCCATCGAATAACTGACCTCAATATCGATCTGCACACATTGATTCAGCTTTTCATGAATTGAACCCGGCAGTCTCCAAGGGATTTTTCATGGCTATAAGAGGAAAGCTTTTTCCGTATTCTAAATTCTTGATCCCGCCTGTGGATTCGAATCAGTCACCTATTGTCTGAACCCAGATGCATGTTCTGAGATCTAACCTCTTGAAATTCAAAGCCAAAGTAGAATTTAGATCTGGGGGGACGAGTCTTGCAGCCAGAGGGGTCTCTCCTGAGGCCTTCTCTAGTTGGATCTGGTCATTCAAATGCACCTAGATTATCGCCTGAGAGAGAAATCATGAGAGCACAGAAAATAATCGGAAACATCACCGTCACTTGCTTCATTATTGTTCAGTTGCTCGATTGGCTAGCCACCTACCATGGGCTAACTCTTTTTGGAACCTCGGTTGAAGCGAATCCTCTATTGCGCACTCTGATGGAGAGATACGACATTATCCTGGTCCTCACCACCGCAAAAGTAATTGCTACCATCGCCGGGTCCCTCCTGCATTTTTTCCAACGACACTTGGCTGTCGCTGGACTTACCATGGTATACACCATATTTGCCCTGCTTCCCTGGTTAAAGGTGTTAAGCCTCTCACCTGCTTTTTAAGAGTTACTCACTGAGTCGTGTCGCAGATCACCACGATTAGCCAAAGTTACCAAATTTGTCGCATACCTAACGATGAGTTCCCTTTTTGGAATGAAAAGGTATAATGAATGCCGTATTGAATCTAATTGTTGCCTGACACCATTGGGGAGACAGAAAATGCAAGTTCCATTCAGTCACTGGACCCGACGGCGGTTTCTTCGAGGAACTGGAATCACCTCCATCATGGGAAGCTTATCCGCTGAGCGATTTATGGCCGCCATGAATGAACGCTCTGCCGGAAAGGAAGCCCAGGCAGTACGGAACAAAATCTATCATGGGCTTGGGGTGCGTCCTTTTATCAATGCTGCAGGGACTTATACCATGTTGAGCGCGTGCATCATGCCCTCGGAAGTGATAGCAGCCATGGAAGAGGCTTCCCGACAACATGTCTCCATACCAGAGCTTCAGGAGGCGGCAGGCAAACGAATCGCTTCGCTGGTGGGTTCTGAAGCGGCTCTAGTCACCTCCGGATGTGCGGCAGCATTGACGCTAGCCACGGCGGCTTGTGTATGCGGGACCGATGAAGAAAAAATTCGACGTGTGCCGGACACCAGCGGTATGAAGAACGAGGTTGTTTTTCAGAAATCCCACCGTTTTGGCTATGATCACGCCATTCGAAACGTGGGAGTTAGAATTGTGGAGGTGGAAACGCGAGATCAGCTTGAATCGGCCATTAATGAGAAGACTGCCATGCTGTTCTTTCTCAACTCAGCCGATCCCAGGGGGCAGATCAAGCGCCAGGAGTTTGCGCAAATTGCAAAGAAGAAAGGAATCCCTTCCTTAATTGACGCGGCCGCTGATATTCCGCCCGCCGAGAATTTGAGTGCCTATATTAAGATGGGCTATGACCTGGTGGCTTTCAGTGGAGGAAAAGGATTGAAAGGACCGCAGTGCTCAGGGCTTTTGCTAGGTCGCAAAGACCTCATTCAGGCCGGCTTCTTGAACGGTTCACCCCAATCCGATTCTGTGGGTCGCATGGGAAAAGTGGGGAAAGAGGAGATTGTAGGCCTGATGACGGCTGTGGAGCTGTTTGTCAAAAGAAACCACCAGGCTGAATGGAAGGAGTGGGAACGCCGAGTCGGTGTTATTGAAAAGGCTGTCAGTGGTATTCGCGGAATCGAAATGGAGAAATTCATACCGGAAATTGCCAACCAGGTTCCTCATCTGGCAATCAAGTGGGATGAGAAAGCTCTTGGACTTAAGAAGGAAGATCTCGTAAAAGCCTTGCGCGAGGGGGAGCCTCGAATTGAAGTCAGACCAAGTCCGCCGGACCCTCGCCTGGAAATTGCCGTCTGGATGCTCCAATCCGGTGAAGATCGTATTGTTGGAAACTGCTGCGCTGAGCTTTTGAAGAAAGCTGCTCTGAAACGCGCATAAACACGAAATTCTACTTCTGCAGTGATTTCAGGTTCCTGCAAATCTGCCAGAATCCTAACATTTTAGCGGTAAGAAGGCCATTCCCGCCCGGCGATACATTATTACTCACTTAGCAGGGCTTCTGGCTTCTGCCCGTTGAGGAGGCTTATTCAAGATGCCAATTTACGAATATCGATGCGAGAAATGCGGGAGTCACTTTGAGGTAATACAAAAGATC
>JBGOVH010000021.1:0-12345 GCA_041478005.1 Terriglobia bacterium
GGCTGCACCCAGACCATAGATCTTGAGCTTCCGCTTGAGCCAGGAGACATCCAGCCCGGTCAATTCTGCGGGCACGGCATCAACACCTAACGATTCGATTTTTCCGCCAACAAAGATAACGCCGTCATACATGGAGTCCCCCAGGTTCTTACCGGCATCACCCAACACGACCATGCGTCCACGCTGCATCATGAACCCTGAGAAAGCGCCGGTGCGGCCGCCGATAAGGATTGTTCCACCTTTCATGTCAATTCCTGTGCGGCCACCTACATCCCCCTTGCACACCAGGTCTCCGCCACGCAAGGCTGCTCCAAAGGACGAGCCAGCATTCTTTTCGATCACAACGGTTCCGGCCAGCATGTTTTCGGCGCAGGACCATCCGACTCGGCCTGTAATACGGATATTCGGACCATCAATCAAACCACAGCCAAAATAGCCCAGGCTGCCCTCGAAATGGAGATTCACCCGGCCCAGGATCCCGACACCGAGCGAGTGTTTAGCCAAAGGATTCTGGACAACGATCGTGCCAAAGCCCTCCGTCATTAGCTCCCGTATCTTGAGATTAATGGCACGATTATCCATTTCAGCCGCATCAAATTCAGCGCTCCTATTGAACTCCACAGCTGGAGCATCCGGGTACAAAAAGTTCTCTGTTTCTTCAGGAGAAAAGAAAACCTGGTGGGTGCGCCCGGCCAACCGCTCTGTGTGCAGGCCCATTGGCTCAACGGTCCGGGGTTTCGTTAGTTCTGCCATACGCGCACCTCTCCATCGTAAGGGTCAGACGTATCAATTTCGAACGGGAAAATACTTCGGATGGCAACCTCTTCTGAAGCAAGCGCAATACAGTCGTCACTTTCATAAAGGACCATGGGTTTCGCTGCCATAACATCCTTGGCCATCCCGAGGCTATCCGAGGTCGCCACAATGTAGGTGAAGACACCATCGAGTTCTTCAATAGATCCCTTCATGGCCTTTTCGAGCATGTATCCCTCAGTTAGCTTATCTGCCAGATAAACTGAGATTAGTTCAGAATCACAATTCGACATGAAGCGATGTCCCTTGCGTTCCAGGTCGCGACGCTTGCCCCAGTAGTTGGTCAACTGGCCGTTGTGAACGACGGCAATATCTTTGAAAGGATACGCCCAAAACGGGTGTGCCGAGCAGATGTCAACGTCGGACTCAGTGGCCATGCGTACGTGCCCAATGGCGTGGGTTCCGATGAAGTTGTTCAACTTGTACTGCTCACATACACGGTGAGCGTCTCCCAAGTCCTTGATCAGTTCCAGAGCACTCCCAATAGAGAGAATTTCGGCGCCTTCCACATCCTCGATGAAATCGGAGAAGCGGCGCAGGTCTCCGCCGTACTGAATGCGATAACGATACGCATACTCGGTGGCCTCCTGGGCTTCGATAATCTGACCGCCTAAAGAGCGGATTCGATTGTCGACCTCGGCGCGGCGTTCCTTGACCTTGTGGTGAATTTCAAATCCACGATGCATGTCCTCTTGTTCGGCCACCTTAAAGCGCATAATGAGCTCACCTGGGCTCGGCAACCCATAGACCGCATAACCCGAGGAATCGGGACCTCGATGCTTCATCGATTGAAGCATGGCGGTCATCTCGCCCCCGATGTTAACTGTTTTCCCACGATGAATAATTCCTGCGATACCACACATAGCGCGTTACTCCTATGAAGTAGGTAAGACTCCTGGACGTGGATTCTGAATTCAACATCTACCATCCAACTCTCACGGCAAACAATCCAAATACATTTTCAGGTCCCACTCCGTGACGGTGGCCAGGAAGCG
Organism: Terriglobia bacterium; assembly: GCA_041478005.1. Classification (GTDB taxonomy): domain Bacteria; phylum Acidobacteriota; class Terriglobia; order Versatilivoradales; family Versatilivoraceae; genus JBGOVH01. The sequence continues at coordinate 1,809 of JBGOVH010000021.1, forward strand.
TTCCCACTCGTCGCGTTTGTAGTGCATAAACACACGAAACATGTCATCCGGGAGTGCTGACTTAATCACCTCGTCTTGCTCAAGCCGATCCAACGCATCTCCTAGCGACATGGGAAGTTTCTTGACCTGCTTGCCTTCCTCCATGGCCTGGTAAATATTGCGCTGTTCGGGCTCACCCGGATCGAGATTACGCCGGATTCCATCATCAAACGCTTTCAACAACGCTGCGGCCATCAGGTAAGGGTTCACCATCGCGTCAACAGCCCGGTACTCAAGCCGGCCTTGAGCTGAAACGCGCAATCCACAGGTCCGATTTTGATAACCCCAATCGGCGTAAACCGGTGCCCAGAAGCCTGTGTCCCAGAGCCTTCGGTAGGAATTCACGGTGGAGCAACCTATCGCGGTAAGTGCTGGCAGATGGTCCATCACTCCACCAATGCAGTTCAACCCAATCGGCCCGGGCTTGTTCTGGCCGGCAAGTGGCAAGAACGTGTTCTCTCCCTTCTTGAGGTAAGTGAAGGAACCTTCCAAACCTGGCAACGAGCCATGATCGAAGTTTTTAAGAGATTCTTCCCCTCCACGCCACAAGGAAATATTGTGATGGCAGCCTGAAGCCGAAACACCCATGAAGGGTTTACACATGAAGCTGGCAATCAGATCAAATTCCCGCGCCACCTGAGCACAAATCTGTCTGTAGGTCGTCAAGCGGTCACAGGTTCGCAACGCTTCATCAAAATCGAAATTCAGTTCGAGCTGTCCGGGGGAGTCTTCGTGGTCGCCCTGGATCATGTCAATTCCCATAGCCCGCGCATACTCGATTACTTTCAAGACCACGTGACGCAACGATTCAAATTGATCAATATGGTAACAGTAGGGCTTGCTGTAGCCACCGCCAGCGCTCCCGTCCTCTCCCTTTTTAAGCCACATCATTTCCGGCTCAGTGCCGTGCCGAAGATGCAGGCCCCTGTGATCCTTTTTGAACGCTTCATGAATCCTTCTTAAATTACCCCGGCAGTCCGAAGTGAGAAAGGCCCCGGGACGGTCTTCTTCTTCTCGATTGCGAAAACAAGTGCAAAAAACGCGAGCTACGCGTTTGTCCCAAGGAAGCTGAACAAAAGTCTCGGGATCGGCAATACCTACCAATTCTGAAGCCTCAGGGCCATAACCGATGTAGTTGCTATGTCGATCCAAAAAAAGATTGGCGGTCGCACCGTATACCAGCTGAAAGCCACGTTCGGCAACGCTCTCCCAATGGTCGGCGGGAATCCCTTTACCCACGATGCGCCCTGTGACCGAAACAAACTGATAATAGATATAGGTAATTCCCAGTTCATTGATCTTGGCTCGAACCTTTTTCACTAACTCGTCGCGGCCTTCAGCCCTGACATACGCTTCCAAATCGGTCATCTTTTTCTCCTCGAATATATTCGATGTATATCCGGTCGTGTGATTAAGTTAGAAAATGATTTCTTCGTCAAGGGTTTTTTGAATTTGAAAGTATCGCGTTAGTTACGGGGGAGGACTCGCATGGGTAGCCACGCTGAGCGATTTCTGCGAGGCGTGGGCATTTTGTCCTGCCGTGAAAAACCACGGTTCGCTGCGCTCACCGTGGCTACCAAAACTTCCCCTCCGTAACGAACGCGTTACATTTGAAACTTCTTGCAAGTTAATCGTTGTTGGATGGTCGTTTCCTAACTCCACGGGAACGGACTATGCGATACCGGGTGAAGTTTGCCTTTGGCGTATCGTGAAAAGCGGAAAGGCTCCAGGATACTGCTACGGGTTCCCATGACTTCATCTGCTACCAGTTTCCCGACTCCAATCATTTTGTAGCCGTGATTGGAGTCGGCAATGACATAACAATTCTGGTGAAATACATCAAATACCGGAAAGCTGTCGGGTGAAAAGGCTCCGATTCCACCGGAGGGCTCTTTCTTGTATAAAGGATATTTTCCCTCGTAACGTTTTTGACAAAAAGCCAGGGCCGAACACCACATTTGTGCGAAGTTCTCTCCGACAATGAAGTCAGGGGACTCAGGACCGTAGGGATCGACCCGAACCTGGTCCGCGTCAGCTTCGATTTTGTAAGGCATGGAGCCGCCCTGGACTCCGTTGAAGCAGAAGTCGGGTTTGTAATAAATCCCCCACAATTTGTCAGTGATCAAAGACCCATCGATATCTGAGAAGAGAGGAGCGTCGGTGTCCAGATGGATGACTGGCGACATCCCACCATTGTTGAGTTTTCCCAGGTTGGGATCCACACCTAACGTCCCTTCTTGAAGACACCAATAGGTCCACATGCGAACATCGGAATATATTTTTCCGTCTCGCCCTTTGACACTGATGGTTTTGTGAAGATCCAGCATATTCCAAATTGAATTAATCCACGGTCCGGCGCCAACCAACACGTAATCGGTTTGAATAGCTCCTTGATCGGTCATCACAGAAGAGATCGCATTACCCGAAAACTTGAATCCCGTGACTCTTACACCCGCAAGGATCCGTACCCCTTCGTGTTCGGCCTTGGCTGCCAGACCATTCATGGAATCCAGGTTGTTCGCATACCCGCCCTTCTTCTCATGCAGAACTGACGTGATACCCTTGGCCTGCCAGTCGTGGAAGAGGCCCTTCATATACTTCATGCTGTCCGCTTCGCCTTCTATGAATTCAGAGTTGTAACCGATTTCCTTCTGCTGCTTTGCTATGCTGGCGACATCTTCGCGCATGACCTCGGGACTGATCTGCATGTAACCAACGGGATGGTAGCTGAAGGATTCGGCGTCGCTTTCCCAAACCTCCACAGAATGAGCCATCAACTCCCGCATGGCCGGTTGAAAATAGTTGTTACGAACCACACCGCAGGCGATGCCCGATGCGCCGGCTCCCACGCCCTTCTTGTCCACGACAAGAATATCGGCGCCACTTCCCTTCCCTCGCCTCTTCAGCTCCATGGCCAAATGATAGGCCGTGCTCAACCCGTGGACACCGGCCCCAATAATGAGATATTTGACATGGCCAGGAATCGGCATAGATGGGGCCTCCGTAAGTTCTTGAGGATTTTCGAAAAGGAACTCTTCCGATGGTTAGTCTCTCAGCGTCCTCTGCGTTCTCTGCGGTGAATTAAAGTCTTTAAAGGTTGACTTTACGATCTGGGCCGCTTCTTCTCCGGATCGTAAAACGGAAAAGGGGCAACGGTAGCCGGAATTCGCTTCTGGTGACCATCCAGCTTGCCCACCTCCACTTCAGTGCCAACCGTAGAGTACTCAACTGCTACGCGGCAGAGAGCAATGTTCTTGCGTAACAGCGGCGAGCGAGTGCCGCTTGTGATGACGCCCACTTGGCTGCGCCCAACATGAACACAATCTCCGTGAACTGCGGGTTCGTTTCCTTCCAGTTCCAAACCAACCAGCACCCGTTGCGGATGTTCCCTGCGGCCAATCAGCGCTTTCTTCCCCACGAAGTCATCTTCTTTTGTTCTTAGGTCGGCAGTAAAACCGATGCCGGCTTCATACGGATCTGTTTGATCGTCAAATTCATATCCCGAAAAGATGAGTCCCGACTCAATCCGCAAAATATCAAGCGCTTCCATACCCATTGGAGTCAGATTAGACGGGCGCCCTGCTTCCCAAATGGCATCCCAGACGGCAAGAGCATCCTTGGGGTGGCACCAGACTTCATAACCTAACTCGCCCGTGTAACCGGTTCGGGAAACAAGGATGGGGGCTCCGTTCATGTCAGCCAGCCGCCCAACGGTGAAACGAAACCAGGATAATTCATCCAGTCTTGGGCGCCCGGCCGGAGTCCAGACCACCTCTTTGAGAATATCCCGGCTCTTGGGCCCTTGTACCGCGAGGTTGTGCAGATGAGCTGTAGAAGATTTGACCCAAACTCGCAGCCCAAGCCTTTCGGCCTGCTGGCGCAGCCAGATGCCGTCGTAGTCTTCGGCCCCGATCCAACGGAAGTTATCAGCACCTAGCTTGAAGAGGGTCCCGTCGTCCAGCATCCCGCCCGTGTCATAGCACATGGCTGTATAAACAATCTGGCCCTCTGTGAGTCTGCGGACATTCCGAGTGACGGCATACTGCATCAAGGCTTCAGCATCAGGACCCAGCACCTCGAACTTACGTAAAGGGGATAGATCCATTATGACAGCGCCCTCACGGCAAGCGTAATACTCTTCGATAGGGCCATAGGCCGTGAAACGAGTGGGCAGCCAGAATCCACGGTACTCGACAAAATTCCTCGTCAATGCAGAGGTTCTGGGATGGAATGCAGTCTCACGCGTCAGTTGGGGTTCAGCATCGGGTGTCATTCTGTAGGCAACCCCCTTCGAGAAGATATGTTTTGGCGGATAAACCCGAACATGTATGTCGGTTGGATTCCAGCCATTGGCCGCATCGATATCATCAGGACAAGCGGAGGAAGCGCAGACCAGATCAGTCAAGGCTCGTAATAACACGTAATCTCCGGGACGCGACCAGGGCTCATCTAGAAAAAGCTTGTTGTTCTTGTCAATGGCTGTGTTGTAGAAAAAATTGATTGCAGGCCAGCCTTGCCGTGGATCAATCCCGTAAGGATCCAGTGCTGCATTGAAGTTGTCCGAACAGTTGGCATGGCCGGGATAGCCCATATCGGCATAGTACTTGGCGGTACAGGCTAAAGAAAAAGTATCATGGCGGCCAACAGTGTCCCGCACCACTTCAACCAGAGGCTGCATGTCCTGGTCGAAGAACTTGGAGTAGAGTCCAGGCCGAGGATAGGCCGCTCCCATCAAAGTCCTCGTGGTCGTGGCATCCAGTCCACGTTCTAGACCCTTCTGTAATTGTCCGCTGCCAAAAGCCAGAAAATCCGAGCACTGCCGGCCCGCAACGTCGATCACTTGGATATACTCGCCCGCCTTGACTTCGTAAGCTAGAGCCGTCGCTTTCCTCACCCGCAAATCAAGACGCAATTCAGCCAGCGGCGGAGGCAGGAGAACCTCCGTGGGGCCTCTCACCATGGCTCGCTTTACAATCACCGAGAGATCTGTCGGTGGATTCTGCTCATCCACGTTCATAGGGCCGCCGGGGGCAACCACCACGCAGATGACGTCTCGTTCAACGCTGAAGGATTCTTGTGCTCCCGGCCGAGTGTCTCCTCCAAAGAGCAGCGCGGCCGGTAATTCTTTGACCTCAATTCTGTATTTCGTCAGCGCAGCTTCGAAGATAAGTGCGTCTTCGCAGCCATTTGCAAGGACCGTTTCCAGTCCTTTCAGCCTGGAGTCTGCACGAGCACCCAGTGCCGCTGCATCTTCAACCCCCTGCCGATTGAAGACAACCAACTCACAGCGCTGGCATCCCTCGAGATCCGTGATCGTTATCTGATCTCCTTTTGCAAGTTCGAGGACGGTGGTTCCACCTCCGCGAACTCGGTAACGCTCGGTACCAGGCTCGAGGTGGAACAGCCCCGGCTGGAGCAATCGTGGTCGCAGAGATTCTGCGATAGTCATGAATGTTCCCCTTGAATCAGCGGGGAAAAAGTAGAAGAGATTCTTTCTTGCTCGTTGGGAATCGGCATCATCTTATCTCGACGGAAGGTCAATTCAGAAACAGGTTCGTAGAATAATATCCCCTTTAGTTTGCTGTCAAGCGGTGGAGAGAACGCAGTACTATGCTTGCCGCGAATGAACGCGAATGGATTCAATCAAGACAGCGTCAGCATGGCAGCTTCGTCCCTCCCTCATTTGAATGAGTAACTGGGCAGGATCTGGTGGAGCGAGCGCTCCGCGCACGCTGAAACGCGAGCGGGACCTCTCGTTACGCATCTAACCCACAAACTTGCCGCCCCACACTTCTCCTTATTGACTGCAGAACGATTATTACGTTAATGTCTGAGCATGTCGACCAATTCGAAAAACTCCTCGGGGTTACACAAGAAAACGAACTGGTGGGGGGCATTCGTGATCGGCTTGGCGGGGACCATTCTGGTCACGGGGGTCGCTCCGTTTGCGGTGCAGAGCATGGGGGCGGCGTCAATTCCTGTCTTTTTCTTTGTCACCGCAGCAGGTGTCCTGCTCTGCTTTTGTCTGGCTGAGCTGGCGGCGATGATGCCCGATCGCACGGGAGGCCTGCCGTCCTACGCCTTTGAAACCTACAAGGACTTCGGCCCGACTGTAGCTAAACATGTAGGCGGGATTTCGGCCTGGTCTTATGGACTTGGCTGGTTTCCGGTAGCTCCCATCAACATGATTTTGGCTGCCCGGTACATTGCCAAGCTCTGGGAAATTCCACTGGGAAAAGAGTACACGCCCATCAGCGCATCGATCAACACCAACGTCCTCCTCATGGCCATTGTGGGACTGTTTGTCTTGTTTGTTCCCTGCTACCTTGGGATCCGTCTGGGAGCGGGCTTTGCTACTTTGCTCGGCATTGTGTCGATGACTCCACTGACGCTGCTAGTCTTCCTTCCGTTTCTCAAACCTTCCACTCTTCAATGGAACAACGTTTCGGGATTCCACCTGGCAGATCCGAGCACAGGTCATTTTTCATTTTATGTTAGCTGGATTTTCATAATGACCTGGTCCGTGCTGGCCATGGAAGCGGCCGCTTGCTATATCGGGGAATGTCGAAGTCCGTCCCGTGATGCAAGAATTGCGATGTCTGTTTCCGGCCTTTATGGATTCTTTATCTACGTCACCATTCCTCTCATGCTGGTGGTCGTGCTAGGCCGTGCCGACACCGACCCTCTCACGGCCTTCCTTGCTTACACAGAAGCACTCTTTGGCGCTGGGGGATGGATCAAGTGGATCATTGGCATCCCATTGATTGTCGCTCTGCTCTTGTCGGTGCTTAACGCCATCATGGGATGTGGCCGATCCCTTTACCAGGTTGCCCATGATGGGCTGTTACCCAAGGTCTTCCAGCATACCAATCGTCATGGCGTTCCCGATGTGGCAATGGCTTTCAACCTCCTGGCGTCAGTTGCGGTCGTTTTCTTTGGCTCTCCATTTGAAATTTACATTTTCTCAAATATGGGCTACCTGCTGAGTGTCTCCTTAGCCCTTATTGGCTATTTCCTTCAACGTCAGAACCATCCCGCAAGGGTACGTCCGGTCCGCATGCCGGGCTTCCTGAGGCACATTGCTCTGGCGGTCGGCATCTGTTTCCTGTTTGTCTGGATTTACGGCGGGTATCACGCTTCAGACATCGCTGTGGCCGCGGGGAAGCGCTGGCTATTTTTCTTGGGATTAGGAATCATCCTGCTTTATCTTCCACTCTACGCTTACAGACGATTCGTTGATGATCGCGGGCTGGCCAGCCCGGCTGAAGAGTTGACAATGAAAATAGGGATGGGACTCAAGTCGTCAGATGCGGAGCCCCCGACGGGTTTGGAAGGATGAAACTCATTTATGGATGTACAGGGTCGCGCAAAGGAGAAAAGCCGGGATCCGGTTCTTGTGATTCCTGGATGGCACGACCCATATCGATTAACTGGCGTGCCATTTCGCGCTTGCGTTCTGATTTCTTTTTGGCCAGTTCCTGAAATTGCGCTAATTCAACTTTAGCATCTTCAATTCGGCCCAAGCGTTGGTAAGCTTTGGCCAGATGGAAGTGGACAGAGTCTTCCTCTGGAGCCAGGCCAACTACCCGCTCAAACTGCGCTATCGCTTTCCGGGTCTCTCCAGCATTAGCGAGCACTCGACCGTAAGCCAGAGCCGCCTGAGGGAGATCCGGATTCAATGAGTGGGCGTGCAGAAGGCTTGTAGTGACGACTTTAATCGTTTCTTTTCAGGCCGAGTCTGAAACGACTGAAGTCGTTACTACAATTTTTTCACACCTTCTCAGTTACTGGGGAATCGAATTCGCGTGGGTAGCCACGATTGACGCGCTTTCTGCGGCTATCGTGGGCTTTCTCTCGCCGGCACCCCTGTCCACGACAAACGCAGTCAGCGCGTTTGTCGTGGCTACCAAAGATGCATTACTAGTCTGTCAACTTCGTTCTTAACAAGTCGCGAGCCTCTCTGGTCAATCGACATTCGTAATTCAGCATTCGACATTCGAAAATCGCCATTCGGCGCTCGTCACTCCCCAGCCGCCAGCTCTCGCAGCATCTGCAGACCTTCCTTCACAACGATATCTGCCGCCTCAGGGGAAAAAGGTGAAACTTCCACCTCGTACCCTCCTTCTTCATAGGCGCTCCGGACCGGCAAATAGCCGAATCCCCCATTTGAATAACCCGAAAACAGAGTATCGACAAACGGTGAACCTGAGACGATCTGCTGGTTAATTTCCGTGAAAGGCTCGCCTGGAACTGAAAGCAGAGCAATCGATCCGATTCGGATGCCTTGCAATTGCCAGTCGATATGCGTTTTTCCTTGGTACAGCCTGGCAATTTCTGCCCGCATCCCGGATTGTGTGACTTTCGATCTCGCCGTTCTGATTTCCTCTTCCGTGCCACTTTCCTGAAGACGAACATATTCCTGCCTGGACTTTTCGGTTTCCGCCTCTAGTTCAACCACAGGGCGGAACCGGGCTACAGGAAGTTGGAGTCTCTTCGAAAGAACACGCAACACAGGGGGATCCTGCTCTGTATTGACTTCTTCGTAAATAGCAAGAGGAGCACCGGACTGGAGGACACCAGTGAATTTGTCGGTTCGCTTCACAGTCTGGAGCCCTGTCGCAACTTTGGCCCCTTCCAGACCGAGTATTTTCCCCTGTCTTCGATACACCCTCAAATCACCCGTAAATCCACAACGCGGCCCAATGTTACCCGTGGCCCCTTGCAAGAAAAGGCAAGTTCCCCCGACCTGCTGCTCCATCACTTGCCTGGCGGCGCCGGGATAATCTGGCGTGACAAATTGGGATTGCCACGCAATGGTGGTGGGATGACAGGCATAGTGCAGAATAGTAGCCAGAGGATTCTCATCGAGATCGTCAAACCGGACAACCCGAACCGTGTGATCGACTGGCCCATCCCAATTTTTTCCCAGAACAACACTGCCGTCCTCTAATTTGAGCCGGCGATTGACATTGATTTCGCAAAGCCCCTTGCCAGCTGCACAGCGAACAGGTTTGAGGTTCTGCTGAGCCTGCCAGACAGCACTGGCAATACGCCGGGGCAACCCATCCAGATAGCTCAAGATCATGTCCAACCCTTCGGTGATGGTATGCAGGCGGAAGGTGTTGGGACCTGAGTGCGTATGCGTACACGAAAACCGGATATGTTCTCGCGGCAGCTTTGTCAGTCCCTCAACTGCATCCATGATCCGAGTACTCCACTCTTTGTCAAACCCTATGGCATCTACATCCAGGATTGCCACGCTTTTGCACAAATCAGAAAGAACCAGCGCCGTCGCATAAAGAGGCATATCGGAGCCTAGTCCGCGCTGATGGGTCTGTGCACCCCAACCCCCTTGGGGTGTTCCAGGCGCTGGGGTGATTTCACAACGGCCAACACCGGCGAGTAAATGGTTCAACGCATCCTCCTGGCTCAAAGAATTGCCAATTGTCGAATGACGAGTGCCGAATGACAAGTTAGAATTTTCGGCCTTTCAGGCCTAACTGCTCGCTTTGATATCAATGGTTGCATTGAATAAGGCAACCCTCGCTAGCCCACAAGCATCATTCGCCCTTCGCCCTTGGCATTTCCTACGCCTTTCCGTAGTCCTCGATCTTCATCACCTCCCCACCCCGCAAGGCTGACTGGTGTGCGATGATCCCCGGTAACGTATAAGCCACGGCCTCGTATACGTTCACACTGGGTTGCCGGTCTTCAACAATAGAGCGAATGAACTCGTGGGTTAGAAACGTATGGGAATTACCATGGCCCGTGGGGACACGCATCGGTTCAGGCAGTTTTTCAAAGTGATTGGGTTGTTTAAACGCTTCGATGCTGACATCGCCCTCCGGATAGCCGTTAGAATCGATGACTGTCTTGCCATCCTTGCTGATGCGAAAGACGGTATTGGGCGATTTCTCTGGCCGTTCCATGATATAGGAGAGGCGGTCGCCATAAAAATGGGCCCGCTCCGTCCCGCCCGCAGCGACATGCCAAAACACCGAGATGCGAGTGGAGTGTCCTCCGGAGGTCTTAAAGAATCCGGTGGTGCTCCAGAAAGGGTTTTTGTATTGGTTGGTTTGCAGAACCTCATGGCCATCTCCCCATCCGACGGCCTGCACTTCCACCAGGCGCTCCCCTGTGACCGGAATAATCATGCCGGTGCAGTGCGTGGGATAGTGCATTGGCGCCAATCCATGCCGCCAGGTCGGAAAACCGCGGTCATCGAACATCAGTGGGATGAGGCCTTCGTGGTGGTATTCGGCTTCCGAATAAAAGATGGTGCCGAATTGTCCTTTCTGTGCCCACTCGCGGCAAGTAATGATCTCGGGACGATAATAACTCGTCTCAGCCATCATATACTTCATGCCGGTGTTCTTCACACAGTCCAGAAGCTGCTCCAACTCCGCAACCGACATCCCTGCCGGCACGGCACTGATGATATGTTTGCCAGCTTTCATAGCCTCTGTAGCCATCCAGACATGCAAGGGCGCAGGCGTAA
>JBGOVH010000089.1:0-8285 GCA_041478005.1 Terriglobia bacterium
AGATGCTGGCGATATCCATCGACTCTGTCGGCAGTTCGTGAACTATTCTGCCTGAGGAATCGACCTCCAGTAGTCGTCGTCCTGTGTAATCTGCAAGCAGCAATCCCCCATTGGGCAAGATTTGCACACCTGTGACGTGGCCAAGCCGGATGTCCATTTTGTTTCCGGCGATGGAACGCACAACTTTTCCTGCCTTGTCCACTTCCAACAGCTCTCCGGGTTCCGCCAGGCTTATCAGGGTGTTGCCACTAGCAAGGCGTTGCGCCTGATAAGGAAGGCGCTTCGCCCCGCCGTCGACTTCGTAGCTCCAAATGATTTGTCCAGCAGAATTCACCTCGATGATCTTTCCGGCTCCTTCAATCGCGATCAGCGTTGTGCCAGCTTCCGTACGTCGGCAGTTTCGCATGCGCATGTTGGCGATGTCGGTGCTCTCGTAGCTCCATACGATTCTGCCTCCTCGATCGACTTCGATTACTTTCCCCAGCTTGGCATCTCCTATCAATGTATTTCCATTGGAGAGGCGTTGCGCGGCTGTAGGGACATCAAGCCCTTCGGCGGCGCCGTAAGACCAAACCACTCGACGGTTTCGATCCATCTCCACAACTTTGTGAGCTGGGTCCAAAGTAAAGAGCACATGCCCTCCGGGCAGAGCTTGCACGTCACGCCCTCGCTGGTTCGGAACACGCCACAGGATCCTCCCAGAAGGCCAGGACATTCCCAGAATTTCGCCGCCGGGGCCATGGTCGACAATCACGATCTCACGTTCCTTCGGACCGGCCAGATGTTGATCGAAAAACGCGAACATGCGCTGTTCGGCTCGCTCAGCGTCCCTTCCTTTGAAACCGTGATCAGCGCCTTCCAGTGTTTCGAGTTCCGCTTCTACTCCGGCGGTGTGGAGGCGGTCCGTGAGCCAGACGGCTTGCTGGTAAGCAACATAACGGTCGACCGTGCCGTGAATCGTGAGTATCGGCGCCGCATTGGGAGTTACCCAGTTAAGGGGGCTGGCTTTGATATGGTTCAGGCGTTCGTGTTCCAAGTCTCCGCCCAGAAACAACGGAAGCACCTCGGCCGCGTCGACGCTTTTCCCGTAAGACTTGGTGAAATCCGTAGGTCCATAGTAATTCACTACACAGGAAACGCGGCTCGACTGTTCCAGATTCGGTCCGTTCCCTTCTAACTCGGGTACCCCGGCCGTCAATCCAAGAAACAGTGCCAGATGTCCGCCGGCAGACCCACCTGTCACGCCGATTCGTTCAGGGTCTAATCCAAAACGGCTGGCATTGGCACGGAGCCAGCGCACAGCCGCTTTGACATCATGCACCGGCGCAGGGAATTGGTATCTGGGGGATAAGCGATAAGAAACGGTGGCCGCAACATAACCTCGTTGAGCCAGCTTGATACACAACGGTAGATAACTCTGTCTGGTTCCGGCGCGAAATCCACCCCCATGGATGAGGACGACGCCTGGCAATGCGCGTTCAACCTCGCGAGGCCTCACGACGTCCATCTGGAGGCTCTCGTGGCGGCCACCCGTCGCCCAATACTCGATGTTGGGTTCCCAGATCAAATTCTCTGGAATGGAAGGACGATCCGTCTGCTGAGCCCAAAGTGAAGAAGTGAGCGCCAGCAGGACCAAGACAGCTCGAGTGAAGGTCATCATGTTGTGAAACTCCTTAAATCTTGGGTAAGAAAATACGATTTAACGATGTTCATTTTAACCATTTCCCCGTGTTCCCCGTGGTCTATTTTGTTCTCTGTCACGCCGCGTATTTAAGGTTAGGAGTCGTTGAGAACTAAGCTGCGTCAAAAATTCTCCTCCTTGGTTACGGAGGGGAAGCTGTGGCCAAAGCCACGGCGGGGGTGGTTTGCCCCGACGCTGCACGTGACGCCCGACGCGGCGTCCCACCACCCCGCGTTGACGCCAGGTGAAGGCTTCTCAAGCCTTCACCCCCTCCTCAGCTGAGGAGGGGAGTTTTCTACCAGTTTATTTCCGAACAACCCCTTAGCTCAAGCGACTTGCCGGATGATCTCACCCGCCACGTCAGTTAACCGGTGCATGCGACCGTTGTGGAAATAGGTGAGCTGAGTGTGATCCAGGCCAAGCAAATGAAGAATCGTGGCGTGGAGGTCATTGATGGGATGTGGCTCAACCGTGGCACGGTAGCCGAATTCGTCGGTGGCGCCAATGACCTGGCCTCCCTTGACTCCCCCACCCGCCATCCAAACCGTGAACCCATAAGGGCTGTGGTCACGGCCCGAAACGGATTGCGAGATCGGCAATCGGCCAAACTCGGAGTGCCATACAACCAAGGTCGTGTCTAGTAAGCCGCGCGATTTCAAGTCCATCAACAATCCTCGAATGGGCTTGTCGACTGCGGCGGCACGTCCCCGATGGTTTTTTTCCAACCGGCCATGTGCGTCCCAGGAATCGTCTCCAGAGTTGCCTCCACCGAATAGCTGTACAAACCGCACACCTTTTTCGATCAGGCGGCGTGCCAACAAACAACTACGCCCAAAATGCTCACAGACAGGATCGTCTATGCCATAGAGGTTCTTAGTAGCTTCGCTTTCCTTTGAAAGATCTACAACCTCAGGCGCATGGCTCTGCATGCGGTAGGCAAGTTCGTAGGAGGCAATACGAGCGGACAGTTCCGAGTCGTCTCGATTTTCCTCGAGGTGGACTTGATTGAGCCCCTTGACGAAGTCGAGTCGACTCCGCTGCTGAACGGGCTCCACGAAGTTTGGAGAAGCCAAGTCCACGATGGGATCGCCATGATTTCGGAAAGCCGTTCCTTGATAGACTCCGGGAATGAAGCCAGAACTCCAGAGCTGTGATCCTCCGAAAGGGCCACCCATCTTGTCAATCAAAACTACAAAAGCAGGAAGGTCTTGATTCTCCGTGCCCAACCCATAGACGCTCCAGGACCCCAGGCAAGGCCGCCCTGGCTGCGTAAAACCCGTCATCATCTGCAGGATAGCCGGCGTGTGATTATTGCTAATGGCGTAAATGGAGCGGATTACAGCGATGTCGTCGATACACTCGGCAGTCTTAGCAAAAAGCTCAGACACCTCGATTCCAGACTGGCCGTATTTCTTAAAGGAGAATGGACTCTTCATGAACGTTCCCGGGTTCGGAAAAAACGATTGAATGTTAAGACTTTTTGGAGGAGCTTCCAGATGACGTTTGGCTAACTCCGGTTTCGGGTCAAAGGTATCAACGTGACTCGCACCCCCATTCATGAACAGAGAGATTACCGCACGAGCTTTAGGAGGAAAGTGCGGATTCTTGGGGAGGAGTGGAGAAGGCGGAATCGCGCTCCCGGCCAACAACTCTTGCTGGTTGAGAATATCATACAGTGCCAGTCCCGCAATGCCGCCGCCGACCTCCCATAGGAACCGTCGGCGGGAAGGCACACCCAGCGACACGCTCGAGTTAGACATTCAATGTTCTCCTTTCGATCAGCGAAACAGTGGGAGGCATGAACCGCCAAGTTGGCGCCTTGGCGGTTCTCAAAATTGTTAGTTCACATACACGAACTCATTCACGTTGAACAGCGAATGGCAGAGATCCACGAGGGCCGCTTTTTCTGGCGCAAGGATATCTGCAGGGTCTATTCCCTGTCTCAATAATTTCTGGTTGTGCTCGTGATGATAGGCGGTCTGCTGTTTCAGAAATGCTAAGGACCTTTCAAGTTCGAGAGCCTGTGGAGGCCGGCTTAGAGCCAGATAATAGGCACGCTGGATTTGCAGTGATGGGTCTTTACCGACCTCGTTTCGGATACGTTCCGCAAAAATGGCCGACTGGCCAGCAACAAATCTATTGTTGAGCAATTGCAAGGCTTGTGTGGCTACCGTGGTCGAGTTGCGCCTGGGGCAAGAAGAAACGCTATCGGGCGGGTCAAGCAGATCCATGATCGGTGCGGTTACCGTGCGCATCTGTGTCACATAAACGCTGCGCCTCCAAACCTCCGGGCCGTCTTGGGTCACCGGCCAACGCTCAGACTCTTTGGAAGAACTCTCTATCAGGCTCCGGTCCACTTCCGGGAAAATTCCTGGCCCGCCAGCTTTGAGATTGAGCGCACCGCTGACAGCTAGGATGGAATCCCGCATGGCCTCGCCTTCAAGTCGTAGCAGGCGCATTCGCCAGAGGAGCAAATTCTCAGGGTCGATTTTTTCATTTGCTGGGTTAGCGAACGTAGAAGACTGTTGATACGTGTGGGAGGTCAACAGCAGCCGGTGCATGGCTTTGATGCTCCAACCTTGTCTGACAAACTCGGTTGCCAGCCAATCCAGGACCTCCGGATGAGACGGACGCTCGCCCATGCTACCGAAGTCGTTTGGGGTGCCCACTAGACCTTTGCCAAAATGATGCTGCCAGATCCGGTTGACCATGACTCGCGCAGTAAGCGGATTGTTCTCACTGCAAATCCAATTCGCCAGGGCCAGCCGGCGTCCCGTGCTTCTGGCATCAGCTGAAGTCCTGGGAAAGATCACTTCCGTCCCTGGTGAGTTCAGTACAGTCAAGACCCCTGGTTGGACCTCTGATCCCTTGCTCAGGATGTTACCGCGATGGAGAAAATAGCTTTTGGAAGGAAAAGGTGTAGGCTCTGTGATCGCCTGGGCCAGCGGCAGCGGAGGAGGCTTGGTTTTTTCAAGATCGGCTATTTGCGCTTTCAATGCTTCAGTCTTTTTCTTATCCTCACCGCTCAACGCAGCTAGAATCTCGGCTTCTCCAACTTCTGTTGAGCCAAGCACTTCGTTGGCTTGCCGTTTCTGTGCATCGGTGCGCCTGGCAGGCTCGGTCTTGAGGGCAATTTGCAAGGTCTCAGGCAGCTCACGAAACTTTTCCTCAAGCAACCTCTGGCGCGTGGGCTTGTGGAACTCTCGAATCTGGCTCTGAATAGTGTCAATCTGAATATCGAGCTCTCTGATTCTGCTTTCGTACTTTTCCACAATATCGGGTGGCGCCAGAGGCAGATCTTGCCGGACGCTGGGAGCGAACACAGCTACCATGCGGTAGTAGTCCTTTTGCGGGATGGGATCGTACTTATGGTTGTGGCAACGGGCACAGCCAACCGTCAACCCGAGGAAAGCTGCGCCAGTTGTGCCTACCAAGTCATCCAGTTCATCTTGACGCGTCTGCTCATTCTGCATCAGCACCATGTCACCGATGAAGGGACCGTTTCGGCAAAAGCCGAGCGCGATCAAGGAATCATAATTACCATCTGCGAGTTGATCTCCAGCCAATTGCTCGCGGATAAACCGGTCGTAAGGCTTGTCCTGGTTCAAGGACTGGATCACATAATCCCTGTAGCGCCAGCTGTGCGGGCGCAGCTTGTCGTATTCATAGCCATCGCTGTCAGCGTAGCGGGCTACATCCAGCCAGTGGCGCGCCCAACGTTCCCCGTAGCGTTCGGAGTCTAACAATCGGTCGATCAGCTTCTCGAAGGCATCGGGTGATGGATCGTTAACGAAGGCCTCCACTTCTTCTGGCCTGGGAGGCAACCCAATCAAGTCAAAATATAACCGGCGGATCAGAGTTCGTCTGGCGGCCAGTGGAGCCGGCTTCAGTCCTTTGGACTGGAGAACCGCCAGCACAAAAACGTCGATCGGGTTCTCGACCAGCGCAATGTCTCTAACTACTGGAACGGGTGGCCGCACCGGTTTCTGAAACGCCCACCACTGGCGTTCCTTGTCAGCAATAGGCCTTTCCTCCAGCTTTCTCAAGCCCTCCACGCGCTCCAAGTTTTCCTTTTCCCGTTCCACGTCTTTGGGATCTTTCGGCCACTTTGCGCCTCGCTCGATCCAAAGCTTTAGTAGCGCTATCTGGTCTTTGGATAAGGGCTCTCCGTTAGTTCCCCCGCCTGGAGAGAGTGGCATGTAAGGCTTCTCCAGACGGGCTACCCGGCGATAGAGGCGGCTGGCTTCCGGGTTTCCTGGCACGACGACCGGTCCATGCCAGCCTCCATTCTGAAGGCCATCCCGGGTCTCCAGTGTCAACCCTGCGTACTTGCGCTCATCGTTGTGGCAGAGCTGGCAGCGGGCAGAGAGGATTGGCAGGATGTTTTCTTCGAAGAAAACGGCGTCTGGATCTGCCTGCATTGTTTTTGCTTCTGACTCTGTCTTTTTTTCCAATGACTGGCCTGCAGGCTCTGTTTTCCCGGCTGTCGAATCTTGGTTGACTTGCGTGGTGCTAATCAGAGTGGAAGCCGGCCCAAAGAGAAGGACAAGAATCACCAGCAAAACTAAAACAGTCTTATCAAGAAATCCGGGTTGAGTTCTCCAAACACTCTCTCCGCTTGTTCTGCCTGCGACCCATTTGGCCTTCTTCTTTACTTCCATAGCATTGTGAGAAGTTCAATCGATGAAGAATAGCATTGGATCTTGTTCATGGAAAGGGAATTTACATTGGCGGTAGTGCCTCAGTTACGAGGGGAATCGAATTGGCAGCGTAGCCACGATTGACGCGCTTTCTGCGTCTACCGCGGGCTTTCCCTCGTTGGCACACCTGTCCACGACAAACACAACCAGCGTGTTTGTCGTGGCTACCAAAGATTCCCCCCGAGACTAACGCACCATCCCTGTCCACTTCCCGTTTGCAAGCAGTGCCTCCGTCGTGTGTTGTTTTTCCGTTTCATTGACCTTTTTCTTCTCCAGGATCAAAATGAATCATAAGGACGGAATTGAAGAGGAAAAACGGAAGTTATGAGGAAAACGGCAGGTTCAACAGGGCTCTGTATTGCATTGATGATGCTTTTTTTTCGGATTTCACTTTTCGGGCAGGTCGTCATCAACGGGACAATCACAGATGAATCGAAACACCCGATTGCAGATGCCAGCATCCAAGTGGAGGGTCAAAGGGCGGGCTCTGCGAAGGAAACGACTGCGGACCCCTCCGGGGCTTTTTATTTTACCTTGGATCAAGCCGGAGAATATTTCCTAAGTGCCTCCAGCCCGGGCTTCTTTCCCGTGAAACGAAGAAGTCTGAATCTGGTAACTGGGACCAATCTCATTTCCATCGACTTGATCCCGGTTGAAAGTTCCGAATATACAGTTGATGTCTATCCCGAAAAAAACCTGGTAGTCGAGCACATCGCGTCCTCTCAAGCGATGACGGAAGCAGAGATCCTTTCGGTTCCTGCGACACGGTCCAATTTCTTATCCAACATGATGGCCGCTCTGCCGGGAGCGGTGAAGGATCAAAAAGGATATCTCCATTTTTTTGGGAGCCCATCAGAAGAAATCAACTGGTTGCTAGATGGTTTCAGCGCCGCCGATCCCAGTACCGGCCAGTTTGATTTGGGATTAAGCGTGGAAGCCGTCAAGTCCTTTGATCTTTTTTCCGGCCGATACTCGGTGGAGTTTGGAAAAGGATCGGGCGGCGCCATGCTGATCCAGAGCGGCATGGGAGACAATCGTTGGGTTTCTCATCTCACCAATTTCGTTCCAGGTTTTGACCTCATTGATGGGCTGCGACTGGGAAGCTTTCGTCCTCGTTATACACTGTCTGGTCCCGTTGCCAAGGACAAAGTTTGGTTTTTCAACGGATTTGATTTCAATTTTAAGCAAAACATTTTTTCCGAGCTGCCGAAAGGGCATGACCGGACTTTAGATTGGACAGCCAGCAATCTTTTCCGCATTCAGGCAAATCTCACTCCCGCCCACATCTTGAACGCCGGTTTCTTATTCAATTACCTGAACGCACCGAAATCCGGCCTCTCACCGCTGGACCCTGTTGAGACCACTCTCGACAAGCGGGCGCGGCGGTACTTCTATGATGTGAAGGACCAAATCACGCTTTCTTCGAAAACCGTTGTTGAATTTGGTTACGCAGCTTATCGAGCCATTAACCGGGAAGTGCCGCAGGGATCGGATTTTTTTCAGTACACTCCTTTTGGACAACGGGGAAATTATTTCGCTGACACACTTCGTCTGGGGAAGCGCGATCAATGGCTGGCTAGAGTCTTTTTGCCCCCCTTCCAACGGCTTGGCAATCACCAGGTAAAGGTTGGATTGGATTTTGATTATTCCCGTTATTCTCAGGACATCACCCGAACCGGCTACGAATACTTTCGAGTGGATGGAAGCCAGGCTTACCGTGTGATCTACGGAGGAAACGGAAAATTCGATGAATCGAACTTGGAGTCGGCCGCATTTCTTCAAGATCAATGGGCAATCAAGACCTGGCTGGTAACCGAAGCCGGGGTTCGCTGGGACAGAGACCGAATATTGTCTAAAAGCGCGTTGACGCCACGGGTCAGTTTTGCTTTGAAGCCGCCTTGGCT
>JBGOVH010000138.1:0-6527 GCA_041478005.1 Terriglobia bacterium
AAAGAACTTCATAACCCTTTTCCCGAAACGCTTCAAGGTGTGGTGAACGCTCGACGATTTCGCGAGAAGCTCCAGTTGCATAGTAAATGGCCTCCTGGCCTTCTTTCATTCGGGCAATGTAGTCCTGAAGCGTTGTCAGCTCCTTTTCGTGTTGACTTGACTGGGCCAAGAGAATTGAGAGAATCCGTTCTTTCTTTTCTTCCCAGTCCAGCAACCCATGTTTCAATACCCCTCCAAATTCGCCCCAAAACGTGAGGTACTTTTCACGGCGTTTTTCGAGCATTTCCTTCAGGGTCTCCAGAATTTTCTTAACCAGGAAATTGCGGATGGCCTTGATTTGCCGGTCTTGCTGCAAGATTTCGCGTGAAACGTTAAGCGATAGACCTTCGGAATCCACTGCGCCTTTGACAAAGCGCAGATATTCCGGCATCAACTCCTTGCAGTCATCCATAATGAAGATCCGTTTGACGTAAAGGTGAATACCACGGTGAACCATATCCCGCTGGTACAGGTCAAACGGAGCCTTTGAAGGGATGAAAAGCAAAGCTTGGGCCTCAAAGTTGCCTTCAAGTTTGGCCGAAATGGTTTCGAGCGGATCGTTCCAGTCGTGCGAGATATGCTTGTAGAATTCCTTGTATTCCTCCTCACTCACCTCAGCCTTGGGACGAGCCCAGATGGCCTTCATTGAGTTGAGCGTCTCTTCCTTAATTACAGTTTCCCCCTTGGCCCCTTCCCTCGTCTTGCCGTCTTCATCGCGCTCGACCTCTGATCTCTCCACGTTCATCCGAATTGGGTATGAAACAAAGTTGGAGTACTTCTGCACGATAGACCTCAGAACATACTCTGATGTGTAATCCTTAAGTCCGTCCTCTCTATCTTCGGGTTTGAGGCACAGGGTAACGCTGGTTCCAGGTTCGGACCTCTCGGCATCTTCCAGCGTGTATCCGCCTCCACCACTGGATTCCCAGCGAGTGCCCTTCTCTTCGCCGGCATGACGAGTTACTAACATGACCTTGTCAGCGACCATGAAACAAGAATAGAATCCCACTCCAAACTGGCCTATCAACTCAGGCGCGATGGACTGGCCCTTCTGTTCCTGGATCCTTTTCAAAAATTCCTTGGTCCCGGAACGGGCGATAGTCCCGATGTGAGTCATGACTTCCTCGCGGGTCATACCAATGCCATTGTCATGCACCGTAAGCGTCCGATTCTTTTTATCCGTCTCCAGGAAAATGTGGAGCTCTTTTTCAGACAAAGCCTCTTGCCGCGTCAGACTTTCGAATCGCAACTTGTCTAACGCGTCTGAACTGTTAGAAATCAATTCACGCAGAAAGATGTCCTTATTGGAATAGAGGGAATGAATCATGAGGTCCAATAATTGCTGGACTTCAGCCTGAAATGAATGCTTTTCGACAGTAGTGGTCATGCATACCTCCATGAAAGATATTAAAGCCCTCAAGAAATAGAATTATACCAAAGCTGCTCTCGCGGAATGACGGGTAGTTATTTTAGACGAGCTGCCCATTCGGCTTTGGGGACGCACCCGAGAGGCATGAAAATACAATTGCATTTTCGCTGCGAATTCGGCGAAATGCCGCAGAGTCAGCAAGCGACTCTGCGCTACAAAAACCTTGTTTTCAGGAGTGTGGTTCCAGGATGATCTCTCAGTACCCCACTGCCAGCCCATCACCACGGGGGTCTGAAGCACCAAACAGAGTTCCAGCTTCCGGATCTACCATGATTCCTTCTGCGTCCCCCATAAAGCCCCGCAAGCTAATCTTGTGCCCACGGTTTTGTAGTGATGAAATGACGTCAGCAGAGAATCCCTTTTCCTCGATCCGCAGCTCATCGGGCAACCATTGATGATGAAAACGAGGGGCATCCACAGCTTCTTGGATGGTGAAACCAAAGTCGACAATATTGAGGATTACTTGGAGCACTGTACTGATGATGGTTGGCCCTCCAGGACTACCGATGACCAGAATTAGCTTGCCGTTGCGGCAGAGAAAGGTCGGTGTCATGGCGGAAAGTGGTCGCTTACCTGGAGCGATGGCATTGGCCTTGCCTTGTATCAGCCCGTAAGCGTTGGTGGCCCCTGGCTTGGAAGCAAAGTCGTCCATTTCATTATTCATCAGGATTCCCGTCCCCTCGACGGTGACGCCTGAGCCGTAACTGCCGTTCAGAGTGTACGTGTTTGAAACAGCATTTCCCTGCTGGTCAACCACCGAGTAGTGAGTCGTTTCATTGGGCTCGGCAACAGGCAACGTACGTGCCGGCAATGAGAGGCTGGGAGTAGCATTCTGGAGATCAATGCTCCGGCGCAGCTCCACTGCATATGCTTTGTTAATGAGCTGGTTTACTGGAACTTTGACAAAATCGGTGTCGCCCATCAATTCGGCCCGGTCTCGAAAGGCTCTTCGCATTGCCTCAGCCATTGCATGGATGCCCATTGATGAGCCGGGTCCCATCGATGCCAAATCATAACCTTCCAATACATTGAGCATCTCCAGAAGAACTGTCCCGCCGGAACTGGGAGGAGGCATGGTGATCACCTCTAATTGACGATAACTGCCTCGCAGCAACGTTCGCATTTTCAGCTGATAGCTAGCCAAGTCTTTCGTTGTAATCCAGCCACCGTGTTTCTGGTATGCATTCACTATCTTTTTACCTACCGGTCCAATGTAAAATCCATCCGGGCCTTGATCGCTAATGACTTGAAGACTCCAGGCCAGATCCTTCTGTACCAGCAAATCGCCAGCTTCGAAATAATGGCCATCCCGCAAGTATATCCGTCGGGATTCCGGGAACTGGCTAAGTAAGCTGGCCGCCTCTTTGAGAGATTCACTCAAATGATAACTCACGGAGAAGCCCTTCTGAGCCAACTCAATTGCAGGTCTCAGAACTTCTTGCAAACCCAATCTCCCATACTTCTTCGAGGCATGACAGAGACCGGCGATGGTTCCCGGCACCCCGCTGGCACGATATCCTTGAGTGCTGGCATTGGGAATGATTTGACTAGAACGATCCAGGTAGGCGTCCTGACCAGCGGCAGCAGGAGCGGTCTCTCTATAATCGATGCAAGTGGTTTCACCATTCGCCAGACGGATCATCATAAAGCCTCCCCCGCCCAGGTTGCCTGCGGCCGGATGAGTCACAGCCAAAGCAAATCCAATGGCGACGGCCGCATCTATGGCATTGCCGCCCTTCCTCAAGATTTCAACACCAACTTGCGAAGCGAATCTGTCTGATGAAGCCACCATCCCGGCTTTTCCACGCACTGGCGCCCGGGAAGCTGCATGGGTAGGACTCTGTAGAATCCAGATTCCCATGCATAAGAGCATCGAAGTCATCCGAAGAACATAAAACCAACACCCAAAGGGCGGATCGAAATACTGCATTCGCTCACGAGTCATTAAACACTCCTGGAAATGCGAGAAACTTAGAGATTACTGTTTCTTGCTGACAATAATCATTCGGGGGCTGGAGACGGAATAAGGAATGAGATCCTTGTTGCCAAAGGTCGAGATCACTTGAAGGCCAACCTCTTCCAGCATGTCTTCAAGTTCCGAATGGGTATAGAGCTTGATGTCATACTCAACGGTGCGTCTCTGGCCTTTGTCGAAGATGATTCTCTTGGTCTGGATTCGGGACGTGTGAGCATTGAAGCTGATATCTTCCAGGAGATAGAAATCTGGTTCGAGCTCGTCCCAGCGACGAGGCTGATGTTCAACCTTATGGATTGTCCAGTCGCGGTTGACCGTCTCCAGCAAAAGCACTCCTCCCTTGACCAGCGCCCTGGAGACGTTTTCCAAAACCTTCTTGTTTTCTGCGTCTGAAAAGTATCCAAAACTGGTAAAGTAAGAGTAGATGGCGTCAAAACGGTTCACGAAATAGCTCTCCCGCATATCACCCACGAGGAATTCCGCGTTGGTCAACTCTTCAAGCTGAGCAGCCTGCCGGGCCATTTCGATAAAGCGGGAAGAGAGATCCAGTCCCATGACCTGATATCCTCGCTTGGCCAACTCAATTGCGTGACGTCCGTGACCACAGGCCAGATCGAGCACCTGACCGCCTTTAGGCATGAGCAGGACCGATTCGATGAAATCAGCCTCAGCTAGGTTTCTTTCAGGTGTAAAGGCGGGGAAATAGACCCGGTCATAATCTTGATTGAACAGCTCATCGTACCAACTCATCAAGTCACTCCCAATCGTGGCAAAGCAAATGCGCCAATCATATTCAAGGGACTGCCTGATTTCAAGCGAATTTGCTGCTGACGGGTAATGCGTTAAGCTGCGGGGGGACTCACGACCCATCTGGGAATGCACGTTGAGCGCCTTCTGCGAAGCGTTCACATTCTGTTTCACATGAAAAACCACAGCTCGCTGAGCTCACCGTGGCTGCCAGAACTTCCCCCCGAAACTATAGGTTTTACGCCGATCGCTGCGCCCGCAAATGCCACGGGAAGGAACTCTACTGCTACGAACCGTCCTGGATCTTGGTTGCAGAGAGAATGTCTTCCTGTGGCGGTTCAACTTCTCGGACTTCCCGAACGATTTCGTAAAGCTTTCCCACTTCAAATAGGATGGTGTCACAATGTTGCTTGTAATAGGGTGTGAGCTTCCCAAGTCGGGAGAGTATCGACTGAACTTCATTACGAATCCTGTTCAACGGAGCTTCAACTGCTCTGCTGAGCTCGTGGCAGTACTCCCGGCGAAGCATGTCGATTTTATGCAAACCTTCATATTGATAAAGATTCTTGAGCACCCTGGAAATGGGTTCCTGCAGTTGCAGTAAGAGACCCCGATCGACTGAGGAGAATTCCCCAGGTTTATCTGCCAGGAGGATGGCGCCCAAGACCCTGTCGCGATCCAATAGTGGAGCAGCAAGAAAGTTTCGTTCGACCCATGAAAACAAGCCATCCTGCTCTTCATGGGAGAAGTCTGGCGAATTTGAAACGTACAGTTCTTTTGAATTGATCAAACATTCAAAGAGCTTTCCCTTCTTGATTTCAACGGAAGGCTTCCGTGTATCCAGGCTCCCAAATTCGGCCTCCATACCAACCCAGCGTGCTCGCAAGGTTTGGTCGCTCGGAGAAAAAAACAGGAACACCACCTGGCGAACTCCAAAGATCTCAACCAATGACATGGATAGTCGGGAGAGATTTTCTCCAATTGAATCGCCTGGATCAAAACACGACAGAACCCCCAGCTTGCAGGTTATTAGTTGAAGATCTTCCTCGGCATTCTTGACTGAGACACGATTCGGATTCTCTTCGCTGCCGGGATTTCTCGGCGCTTCCAAGACTTTGCGAAGTGACTCGACCGATTCATTGAACCTTTTAAAGAGATCGCCCATGAACCCTTTCTGGTCGTCAAGCAGCGCAGAATTCAAGTTCAAATCAGAGAGGGCCGTGAAAGAGTCAGCCAGCTTCTGTGAGGTCAGGCGGAGATTTTTTTGAGTTTCAAGGACCCAAAACGAGT
The DNA here is from genome assembly GCA_041478005.1 of Terriglobia bacterium. Taxonomy (GTDB): domain Bacteria; phylum Acidobacteriota; class Terriglobia; order Versatilivoradales; family Versatilivoraceae; genus JBGOVH01. Next base: position 5,481 of record JBGOVH010000138.1, read on the forward strand.
TAAGCAGAAGAACAAGCCCCACAGACGTCCAGACAATCCATGAACGCGCACTGAGTCGTGTGTTTGAAGTCACAGGAGCAATTCCCAACTGGCGTGTACCCGCTTCAGAAAATAATGTGACCAGTTTCAACGGTACGATCTCGAGAGGCGCGGTCTGCACGTAAAACTCGCCAATTTGCCCAGAGTATCTCTCTGATTTTGGCAGTTGCTTTAGCACCATGGCTACCTCGGCATTTGTTCGCGACTGCAAATCTCTCAGGGTCAGTGCCGAAGACTCTTCAGCAGGCCGGCCTTTGATCATCTTCATGGACTTTTCCATCGCCTGATTCAGTCCCAGAACAATGTCCCCGCTGCCCAGCAGGAACATAAGCGCGTTGGGAGTTTGTGCGGTCTGATGGATCTTCTTACTCAGTTCCTGAACATCTACGTGGATGGCGAGAACCCCCCTGAAGGTGCTGGCGGAAAAGAAGGGTGCAACACAGACCACCACGAGTCTGCAGATCTTTGTTCTCCGCGGTGAGGAGGTCACAAACGGCTTCCTGTCGCGGATTCCGTGATGGGCTTGCTTTCGAGAAAAACGAAAAATTGGACACAATAAAATCCTTTTTCAGCAAGCCACTCTCAATCTCTTTCCTGAAGTCAAACCAGGGATAGCTGCGGATTAGGGAATCTGTGGTGTACAAGCTGATCTGGCGGTAAGCTGGGTTCAGGTTCGCGGAGTTTTTGAACACCGGATTTAGATACTCGGAGAGACGTATCTCGCGCAGGATCTCAGGAGTCAGCGAACCAGCGGCACTCAAAACTGTAACTGAACTGCCGTCATTTCGAACGGACCCGTAGGTTTTAGTCGCATCATCGTAATCGTATTCGCCCGGTTGCGCCGCCAGTCGATAGCTTTCGGGGTAGGTGAAAATGTGAGTTGCCAGCTCTGCCATCGACTTTGCGTCTTGCCGAGTCTTCTCAAGCTCTGCAGTCAGCAGGCTGGATATCGCATCTGATTGTTGTTCTAGAATCTTAAGAGCAAAATTGCTCCCGGACTCTTGCCCT
>JBGOVH010000048.1:0-10161 GCA_041478005.1 Terriglobia bacterium
CTTTGCCATTGGCGGCCCTGAAGTGGGGTGAATGGAAATTAGAAATTACCGAACAGCACAGGGTTATTGCTATTTCGAAAATCGTCCTCGTCGTCGTTCTCGTCCTCGGCTTTTTAAGAATCGAGGACTACGGCGAGAACGAGGACGATAGTTCGGTATTTTCATCCCCCGGTGGGGCGCCGCAGCTGCCATTGGAGCCAGGCTCAGCGCAGCCACTCGTCCACGTGTTCCCGAACAAAGGCATCGTCGTTGAGGTGTGGATAGGCCAAATAGACTCGATCAATCTCCTCCATCTGCCCCTCGGACAGCTCTTCTTTGGGATTCAGGCACCAGCGTCCCGCTAACAGGCCCTGCCGCCGCAAAACTTCATGAATTCCGGGGATGCACCCGGCAAAGTCGTGCTGAGGGTCGAACAGAGCCGCATTGGCATCGGTGATCTGGGCACTTAGCGTGAGCAGTTCAGCGGAAATCGGTTCTTTGTGATGCACCACTTGATGAACCCGTGACAGCAGTTCAACTGCTCGTTGCGTCCAGACGGCCCAATGCCCCAGCAATCCCCCGACGATGCGGATGGCCGGCTTTGAATCCTCTCCTGAAAAACGACACTCTGTCAAAAGGTCCATCAAGATATTATCGTCATTGCCCGTATACAGGGCGATTTCCCGCTCCCGGCCCGATTCAGCAACCGCTCTGGCGACATCGAGTGTTCGATAGCGATTGAATGGCGCAATCTTGATAGCCACGACATTTTCAATTACGGCAAATCGCCGCCAAAAATCAAAGCTCAGAGATCGACCGCCTACCGAAGGCTGAAGGTAAAAGCCAAAAACAGGAATGATTTCAGAAACGGCTCGGACATGTTCGATAAGCTGGTCGTCAGATGCATCCCGCATGGCTCCCAGGCCGAGAAGCGCACAATCGTAGCCCAGATCATTCGCCAGGGTGGCTTCTTCCAACGCCTGCTGGGTCTTGCCAATCACTCCGGCAATGCCAATCGGTGTCGGCGAAGCGGAATGGGAAAATCGCCCGATTTCTTCCATAGCTAATTCCAGCACGGGGTGGAGGAGTCCCGATTCGGGATAGTGAATCTCAAACTGAGTCGTGTGCACACCAACAGCAACGCCGCCGACGCCCGAGGCTAAATAATAGCGGGTGAGGGCTCGCTGGTGCTTCTCGTCGAGCTTTCGACTGGCGGTCAGCGCCAAAGGGTGGGCAGGAATAACCATGCCTTTCATCAAACGCTTTCTCAGGTTTTCGCTCTTCTCGACTTGGCGCAGTTGAATCATGAAATCAACTAGGCTCCCCCCTGTTGTGCAAATTTATGTTTTTGTCACGCAAAACGGTTTAATAGTTCCCATTGGTTACTTCAAACTTAGTAGGTTTGTTAAGGCTGGCGCCGCCACTTTCGACCCAATGGGCCACCCATCCCATCAGCTCGCCTAGCTGAACCTCGGGGTAACCAAGCAAAGCATGGCAAGCGGAGGCATTGCTTAGAAGAACTTTTTCGGATTCTGTCCCTTCGAACCTTGCCTCTTTTTGGAAATGACGCGAGAATAAATCTGCCGCTGCTCGCACTGAAACAATTTCCGGACCGGTCACGTTGATGATGCGCGGGGGAGACTCGCAAAATTCCAGGCTCCGCATAGCGTAAGAATTGGCATCCCCTTGCCAGATAGCATTGAGATTGGCCACATGCAGATTGACCGGTTTGCCCTCTTGAACCTTTCGTGCAATGTCTACCAAAACACCATAACGAAGATCAACGGCGTAATTTAATCTGAAGATCAAGCATGGAGTGCCGTGCTCCAGAGAAAAATATTCGAATACCCGTTCCCGGCCCAGACAAGACTGTGCGTACTCTCCGTGAGGTGACGGTGAATCGGTTTCCTTAGAACCCCCTGAAGTCGCTGGAACGAAAGGATAGACATTTCCTGTAGAGAACACCACAATTCGAGATCCGCAGAAATGCTGCCCCACATACGCAGGAAGCACTGTGTTGATCGCCCAGGTGAGGTCTGGCCTGCCAGTTGAACCGAATTTTCTGCCGGTAAGAAAAAGGACATTGGGACATTCTGGCAATTCCGCAAGCTTCCGTTGGTCTAGAAGGTCGCACGAGATAGTCTCAACTTGATGACGCTCAAGAATCTCACGTGCTGAAGGAGAGGAAAAACGAGAGACCGCAATCACACGTCTTTGAACACCAGCGATCTCTGAAGCCCGTTTGACCCGGCGGGCCAGGGAAGGCCCCATTTTTCCAGCAGCTCCAAGCAGAATGATATCCCCGGGTAATCGGCGCATACATTCGACATCGGGGGTGTTGGGAGCAGAAAGACGGTCCTCCAGTTCAACCTCAGATTCGATAAACTTCATTCAGGCTCCTCTGAAAATGTGGTTCCCCTCCTTGCACAAGGAGGGGGCCAGGGGGAGGTTTGCGAAACTTCCAATCACCACCCCACTGAAGTCCCCCCAATGTCTAAGGGGGGACGATTATTTTCATCTCTTGTGGCGCCGCGCAGCGGCGTAGGGAACTCTCTTGAAAATAGGTTCCAGGTTTTAGGTGCCAGCCGGGTAGCGTGCGTCGCGCTTCTCGCCGCACCGACTCGCCGCTCCGCCAGTTTCGCGGTGCGTTCAAAAAAGGAACGCACCCAATATTTTCATCGGTCGCGGCACCACCGAAGGCAGCATTTGAAAGTGGCATGAATGGTTCGATCAAGCCCAGATCAGGCCCGAATTTGACTCAGCACCTCCTGAACTTCCGAGAAATTATTGAATGCTTTGAAGGGGAGATTCTGTTCGGCACAAAAGCGGGCGAGTCCGGCTTTGGCAAACACCAGATCGGCTTCCAAAGCGCCTCTCCGGTCAGAGAGACCATCTCCTAGAAATACTGTGCAAAATCCATCGGCCTTAGCCTGACGAAGGGCACTGCCCTTATCGTGGCCCCAGGGAGTTTCGTCTACAAATTGCAAACTCCATTTGCCGTTTTCAATTTGCAATGAGTTGGCCAGTATCCGAACCTGATCCAGATTGAAAGGTCGGAGCAGGCTTTCGATCACCTCTTTCATGCCAGCGCTCAGAACCGTCACAGGGATCTTCTCGTTAAGACACCATTGTGAAAACGCCGGGAACGCAGGATCAATCTCCACATGTTCTCTTAGGAATTGGACCACATCATCGAGGGTTCCTTGGATTTGGGCTACCTCTTGTTGAATACCGTCACGCAATGTGACTTCCCCGGAAGCGATTTTTCTTCCGACCTCGCGGCGAAACTCAGTCCCACCAAATCGCTCAGCCAAGAAATTCAATGTATCCGGATGTGCAATCGTACCGTCAAAATCACTGAAGACTGCCATGGGTTTGGCAGGAACCAACTTCGGATGGGAGAAACTCATAGAGTGATACTCTCCTTTGAATCATTCTCGTCGTCTTCGTTTTCGTCCTCGCAATCGTAGCGCCCCCTAACTAAAGGCAGATCAGACGGCTTGAAGGTCTGATTGCGAAAGAGAATTCTATGAGCCATTGCTAGCCCCGATTCGCCAGTTCGGAGCATTTTCTCGAAAGCATGGCAAGAGACATACCTACTGGCGCTTGGTGCGCGTCGGGGAGAAGGTGCGGCAGCGGCAGATTGGGCAATTGCTGGGACGCAACAATCAGGCTGCAGTTGAACCCCAGATTTTGTGGAATTGAACTTTAGTCCTGGTCTAAATGTTTATCGCTCTTGTTCGTCCAAGCTCTCACCCTCTAACTCGGCTGCACTGCGAAGCGCTTTTTCCAGCTCTTGCTTGGCTAATTGTTGACCAGCCTGAATCTCCTCGAATTTCTTTAACTCTTGTTCGGCCGCCGTTTTATGGCCGCGCTGCTTGTAAAGCTTCGCCAGCCGATAGTGTACCGTGGCATTGCCGGGTTCGAGCCTTGCAGCCACTTCCAATTGTTGTTGGGCCTCCTCGAGCTTGCCTTGTGCTTCCAGGGTACGCCCCAGGGCCAAGCGGGGAGACACATATGACTCATCCAGATCGAGTGCACGGCGAAAGTTCGCCAAGGCTTTTTCTAGATCATGCCATTTCCAATAAATCTTTCCCAACCGATATTGGCTCGGCGCATCGTAGGGATTGATTTTCAGTTCCGCTTCGAACTCCTGTAAGGCTGCTCTGTCAGCGGCTGGACCGGTTTCATAGCTCCGGTAAAGCAATCCGATCTGGTAATGAATTCCAGGCAAATCCGGCTTCAGCTTGAGCGCCTGGCGATATTCACCGATTGCGTCCTGATAATGACCCTGCTTGGCCAGCGATTCGGCTAGGATCTGGTGAATTCGGTAGGAATGAGAATCCATGGAGGCAATCTGCTGAAAAGTCTGCTCAGCCAGCAGCAAATACGTTTGCCGCAGACTATAGAGCATATCCACATCCTGTGGATACTTCTGGGCCAGAGGCTTGAGAGCCTCGAGCGCCCGGGCGTAGTTTCCGCGAGCCAGTAAAGCCTCGTGAAGGGCCACTCGTGCAGTTTTTTCGGCCGAGTCGTCTAAGCGGAGTTTCATTGCTCGCTCGAGCTCGGCAATGGCACGCTCCGATTTTCTCTGGCGCACCAGGCTGGCACCGAGTAGCACTCGGGTGTTCACTAGGGAGGCATCCAGCTGCAGTGCTTTCCCCAAAGCTTGCTCAGCCTCAGAATACTTGTGCTCCAAGTAGTAGATCATACCGAGATTGTGATACGCCTGAGCAGAGCGTGGGTCGAGCGCAAGCACTTTGAGCCATTCCTCTTCGGCTCGTGCGAAATCACGCTCCTGGGCTGCTGCGGAGGCTCGAGAAGCGTGTTGGGAAAGCTCACTGCGAGCACTTTCTTCGGTGCGGCTGAATCTCTCCTCCGCCCCGCACGCTCTTACAATAACCGTTGCGCAAACCAGTAATAGTGGAGCCCATCTTTTTCTCAATTCCATAGCAACCACTCTGACACGAATGTTACCACAAATCAGAAGAATCCCTTGACAATGTAGCCGCCCTATGTGCAAATAGCGGCGATTTCAAATTCTCTCGGTCCCAGACAGAAGCCAACGTCGGAAGGATAACTCTCTCTTTAGGAGAGTTGAGCGCAAAGAGTATTTTCTTGAGGACGAAATAACATCAAGAGTAAGGAGGGAACTATGATGCACAAAGGCCTTAAGGAGCTTGTAGTAGGGTTCTTCGTAAGTCTTGTTTTTGCCACTTTCCTTCATGCTGCCATCGATCGCGGCGCTATCCAAGGTACGATCACTGATCAGCAGGGAGCCGTGGTGCCGGGAGCAACCGTCATTGTCAAGAATGTTGAAACGAACGTGGAAATCAAGTTGGCCGCCAACACCCAGGGATTTTATCTGGCAGCAGAGTTGGTGCCGGGCAAATACTTTGTTCGCATTGAGGCAGGAGGCTTTTCCCCCATCGACATCACCAATGTGACCGTATCTGCGGGAATAACGAGCTTGGTAGAGGCCAAGGTGAAAGTGGGCGCCTTGAGTGAGACCGTTGAAGTTTCAGCCGAGGCGCCTCTGGTTGAAAGCACTCCTTCTAACTTCACAACTCCTCTGGATAAGCGCTATGTTGACGACATCCCTCTGCACGGTCGCGATATTCAGTCGATCGTCCAGCTCATTCCCGGGGTCACCCAGTCCAGCGGGCCCTCTGGGGCTCTTTTCGGCTTCAACAGTCAGTTTGGCGGTTTTCCGGATCCGACACACCTCCTGGGGTCCAACATCAGTGCAAACGGGAGCCAGGCAGGCGCCAACGCCTGGTACCTGGACGGCAGCTTGAACGCTGCGCTGGGCGCGGAAAATATAGTCGTCAATCCTTCGCCTGATGCCGTCCTGGAATTCAACGTGGTCAATAACGGTCTAGCGGCCGAGTGGGGGCGCACCAGCGGGGCCGTGGTCAATGTAGTACTGAAATCAGGAACTAATATGTTACACGGGGACCTGTATGAGTTTAATCGCAATTCAATCTTTAATGCCACGAATCCCTTCAGCCGGCGAGACGCTTCAGGCAAGCCTTTCCTCGAGCCTTTCGTGAATTACAATAACTTTGGCGGCACTCTGGGCGGGCCGGTTTACTTCCCTGGGATTTACAACGGCAAGAACCGAACGTTCTTCTTTGTTTCTGATGACGTCTCCTTTCTCCACGAAAAAAAACCGACGATTCTGACCGTTCCGCTGCCTAATGCCAAACGGGGAGATTTTAGAGATGACCCAAGATTCGCTCCCTTGTGTGACCCTGCCAATGGGATTACTAACTGCTTGTACGATCCCTATTCCACAACCGGGCCTGACGAAAACGGTTTGTTTCACCGCACGCCATTTGCCACCCCGGTGATTCCGCAGGAACGCATCGATCCTCTGGCTGCTTTCTACACCTCTACATTTCCCGACCCTAACTTCCTGGACCCGTTACAGCAAGGATCTGGAGGATGCCAGAACACCTGCAACAACTACCTCGGGCCGGTAGGCAGCAGTCAGACAACTCATAATCTTTCGATTAAGATCGATCATCAGATTTCCGAAAAGCACAAGCTCTTCGGCGAGTGGCTTTTCAGCCCGAGCTACTACACGAATTTCAGATACCCTTGGAATGGCGCTACAGCACAAACTCAAACGGGCATTGCCGGCGCGCAGCCATACCGAATCCGCAACCAGATTTTTGCATTGGGCCTAACCTCAACATTAAGTCCCTCTCTGGTCAACGAAGCCAGGGTGATGTTCAGCCGCCAGAGTATAGTAACTGACGCGAACCCGGATAGCGTGACAGACACCAAAAAAATCCAGGAGCGCGTTAAGGGACTCAACTTCTACCTGTTCGAGCCATTCCAAGTCGTGCCCAACATAGGGGTTGGCGGATTCGGTGGTTTCGGCCCACAACAATGGCAGAATGCAACCCAAGGTGAACAGGCCTACACTTTTGTAGATAATATGACGAAGATACTGGGGAATCACACCTTGAAAGGCGGCCTGATGTTCCGGCGAGATAACCTTTGGTACAACGCTGCCTGGGGATACGGCCTTAATTTCAGGGGTAGTCTCACGAGAGACCCCGTCACGGGACAGGGTGGGAGTGGGCTGGCTCAGTTCTTGCTAGGCGCCGTGGATCAGGGTTCGGGCAGCGGCACCTTTCACGCTCCTTACTCCACGAACGACTACTGGGGCCTCTACCTGCAGGACGATATCCGCATCACACCCAATTTCACATTGAATCTAGGCCTGCGGTACGACATTTTTGGATGGTTTCGTGAGCGGTACAATGCGATTGCCAATTTTAATTTTACAGGCCAGAACCCCAAGGTGCCATATCCCGGACGGATAGATTACTTCGGAACAGATCGCCACCCGGACCGGAATGTCTTCCCAGCCCACAAGGGTAATTTTCAACCCCGAATCTCCTTTGCCTGGTCGCCTTTTGGCAATCGAAAGACGGTTATTCGCGGGGGCTTTAGCCTAATCGATAGTAACGGCGCCAGTGCTGCCTATGGATCTGGAAACGGAGCTATCAGTGGCCCAGCTTTTGCGAACTTTATCGGCAATCAAGGCGATTTTACCGGTCAGCGTCCCGCTTTCCGTATGAGTGATGGCGCGCCAAGCTTGAATTTGCCGGATCTGGACTTCGCCGTGAAAACGGACGAGCAATTCCTGGGGACATCGACTTATGCCTTTCTCCAGGGAAGCAGAGACCCCTACGTCGAACAATGGAGCCTTTACATCGAACGCGAGCTTCCCGCCAACGTGGTCTTGAGTGTGGGTTATGTGGGAACTCACGGGTTGCATTTGTATGGCGACGAACTCCGTAATTACAACCATGTCCCCACTGCCACGCAACTGAATCTTCGCAACAATATCACGCTACCGGTTCCTGTGGATGCGTCTTTGGCGCCCATCTATGGCTGCCCCATTGATTCCGCTAGTGGCAAAGCCTTGTGCCCTGGAAACTTGGTGTTGAGGCCGTACCCCCAATACCAGAGTGTCGGCGCACTGCTGGCGCCGGACGGCTTCAACCGCTACAATTCTTTCCAGATGAGGCTCGAGAAGCGCTACTCACAGGGGCTTAACTTTATTCTAGCCTACACTATTCAGAAAAATATGCAGAGCCTAAATACTGGAAGTCTCGTCGCCAACAGTACCACGCCGTCAACCATAGGTCGTGCATCGGGTAGGACTTCCTTCATAGCTGGCGCCGCTTCAGGAGCTGCAGTCGACGGGTTCGCTTCCGCGGGCGCCGAGAATTTAGACGACCGCCGACGCTATACGGCTCTTGCCCCGGATGACATACCCCAGATCTTGAACTTGGCGGTGAGCTATGAGCTGCCCTTTGGCGTGGGGAAGCCTTCTCTAAATAGGCCTGGCCTGGTTGATAAGGTTCTAGGAGGATGGAAACTGATTCAAAACTGGAACTTTCAGAAAGGCGTGCCCATGTTCTTCACTTCCGCTGCTTGCAATGGCATTAGTTGTCGGCCGAATCTGATCGGAGATCCTTCACGCGGCCGAGGAAGCAAGACTCGCCAGCAGCTGCAGGAGCAGTACTTTGATCCTGCGGCCTTCGAGGCTCCTTTCGGCTCAGACCCGGCGATTATTCAAGGAGTTACAACTGGCTTCTTCCCCGATGGCAAACCTGTCGATTTCAATGCGCTCGATGCGTGGTGGCAGTTCGGCAACGTCGGGTTGCGGCCTCCTTCTGGGCGTATGCCAGGATTCTGGAACGCAGACTTCACGCTCGCCAAAAATCTGCATTTGACCGAAGCCCGCTATTTCCAACTTCGCTGGGAGGTCTTTAATGTCTTTAACCACCAAAACCTGGGCGTCCCAAACACCAGCTGGTGCCTGCCGCCTAACTCAGATGGGAGCGTCGATGCGGTCCATGTGTTTGGATGCCAGTTCGGCAAGATTACAAATGTCCAGACCGATCCCCGAGCCATGATGTTTGGACTGAAGTTTTACTGGTAACACCGTCAGGACAATGAGCAATCGAGCAAGAGGTCTGACCAGGAGACAGTTTTTCGAGATTTCCGCTGCCAGCGCAGCTTTTGTTTCCAGGCAAAAAGATGTAATCGGCAGCCAACCGCGGCTCGGACTTGATTCGATTCGAGACAAAAACTCGAAGATTAAGATATGGCCAGACGAGCAAAAACAAACAATAGGTTTCGAGCTGCCGGAACTGCCACGAGAAGTATTCAAGATCGTAATTCCGGAATTGGTTTCAGATGCAGAAGAGCCGATCATTCCATGGGAACAGCCTTCTCCCAAATGGGATATTGATCAAACCTCAGCCCGCTGGTCTACGGAGATTCATAACACAGTCCGAATGAAATCAGAAGTTCACTTCGACGGAGAGCAGATCACAGCTCGCGTTAAGCTTACGAACCTTTCGCCACGCAGCTGGGAAAAGGTTAACGCGTTCACCTGCTTTGCTTATTACGCCGCACCCTCCTTTGATGATCCTGAGTTGAAGAGAACTTATTTCCCTGTGAATAAGAAGTGGAAATCAGTCTCGGAGCTGTTTGCAGAGCATGATCCAGGCAGTGGCCCCTATACCTTCTTTTCTGTGGCTGGGGGGCCTCGATTGCAAGATATGTGGCTCGGCCGAAAAATCCCGCAGCATCATCCGCAAGTCATTTCCAAAGGTTGCGCCTGCGTAGTGTCGAAAGACGGGAGTTGGATTGCAGGGATGACCACTCGCGCTCCTGCTTACGTTTTTCACAACCGGCGCGAACGCTGCATTCATGCAGATCCCTTCCTGGGAACGGTTGTTCCTGGAGCAACGATCGAGGGGATTAGCACGATTCACATCTTTCGTGGGACACTGGCGGATTTCATGAAACGATGCGATAAATGGAGCTGAATTCAATCGCCTGTTGTCCCTCGCCTGCCAACCACGTTCAAACACTTCCTTCTTTCAAACTTGCACCGAGACGGTATTCAGATTTGATGCGTTCCCCAAAGAGCGGCGAACGCACCCCACATTTTCGTGCTTCTCTGAAAAGAGGTCGGTCGATGATAAACAAGTGTAGATGGGTTTACCTGATGGTTGTGATGCTGTATCCGGCGAATGCATTTCCAGCCCCTACTGCCAGCTTTGTAGATCTTGCGTCGTTCGGGCAGATCCGCTTCTGGAATGACGTGCAGCCGGGCAAGTTTGCGAGAGGGATCGAGTGGGATGA